>CAZPUI010000649.1:0-3390 GCA_964589695.1 uncultured Solibacteraceae bacterium
CTGGTGGGGACCGCCTACTGCCGTCACCTGGTTCCCGGGGCCATCTTGCCCTCCCAGGGGGGCGAACCCGTTGAAGGCAAGGGACGGGGCCATTATGGAACCCTGACGGAACTGCACGACGGGAACACCTTCCTGCTGAGCTACGAGACCATCGAAGGGGACGCGGAGGATCTCCGGATCGAGGGGGTCACTGGACGCCTTGAGGAACCCCGCACCCACTGGCACATGCGCTCCCCTGCGGCACGGCGCCGGAGGGACACGTGGATACTCCAAGGTCCCATGGAAATCGAGGCTCGGGATTCCACCACGGGCGTCCTCATCGGACGGGGACGCGTCCCCTCTTCAGGCCCGGCCCTCCAGTGGAAACGTGGGGTCTGGAGTGGGCTGGCCCCCCTAACCTGGGACGACTTGGACGGCCAGGGCAGGGGCCGATGGCACCTCCCCTCGGGCTGGTACCGGGAAACCCGTGGCCGTTTCGTGGTGGATCGAGGTCCCGTATCCTGGCGGGCCGAAGGGGATGGCGCCCTGCGCACCATGGATACGTCCCGCATGTGGGCCACCTTGGGAACCCAGGAGGCCCATCTCGAGGATGTCCAGGCTCGGCTCCAGGGAGGCTTCCTGCAGGCGGGTTCGGCCAGGGTGGAGTCCACCCAGGTGGTCTGGGATGCTCCCCTCACCTTCCAGAGGGACGACGGCTGGAAAGGCATGGCCAAAGGCGGGCATGCCCGTCGAACGGATCCCGCGAAGCCTGCGGACGAGGCCGCCTTCCAGGAGGTGCGGGCCACCCGCACGGTGCCCCTGGGGGAGCAGCAGCTGCGCGCGGATTCCGCCCTGTGGACCCCCACGGCCCTCCGTTTGGATGGCAATGTGGGCTGGGACACACCCTACAAGGGGTCCCGAAGTCCAGCCGCCGAAACCCAACGTGTGCGTCTGGAGGCTCCCCGCCTTTGGTTCCGGTCGGTGGAAGCCTTGGCCTCCAATCCCACATCGGGTGAGGCCTGGACGGAAGGGACCACAGGACTTTTCTGGGGACTGCGTTCCCTCTCAAGCCCCCGCATGGAGGCCCACCAATCGGACGATTCACCCGAGGGGCGCTCCTGGGTCATCCACCCCCCCACCCTTGGGCGCGCCCCAGAGGGCACCTTCTCCGCGGGGAAGGGTCAGGGGGGGCCACGGCGTTGGACCTTTGAAGGACCCATCCTCGCGCGGCGGCCCGATGGGACGACCCTTCGAGGGGGCGAACTCATCTGGGAGGAGGAAACCTGGTCGCTTTCGGGGCGCCCGGTGACCTTGAGCGGCGAAGGTGAGCGGCTCTCGGGGGCCCGGGTGGTGGCAAAGGGGGACCGGACGACTTTCCCGGACGGCCTCTCAGGGGCCCTGGCGGGGACCGATGGGGATCTTACGGTGCGCGCCGATTGGGGCGAGCGTGCAGGCAACGGCATCCATCTCACGGGACGGGTGGAGTTCCGGGGGCTGGGGTGGCGCTTGAACGCAGCGCGCATCTCGGTTACCCTGGGCCCTGGCCGTAAGGTTGAACGGGTAAAGGCGAGCGGCATGGTTTCCTTGGCGGGACAGTTGGGTGTGGGCATGGGCGAGGACCTCGAGCTGGACCTCAGGCAGCGGACCGTCCAATGGAAGGGCCGGGTGCGCGGTCATGGGGAGGCGAGCCGATGACCGAGGGACCCCTGCGGCTGGAGGCGCGCAACCTCTACAAGCGCTATGGCGATCGGACGGTGGTGCGTGGGGTTTCGCTGGAAGTGACCCCCGGAGAGGTGGTGGGGCTCCTGGGTCCCAATGGGGCCGGCAAGACCACGACCTTTTACATGGTGGTGGGTGTGGAAGCTCCGGATCAGGGATCGATTCTCTGGCAAGGAACGGACATCACCCGCCTGCCCATGCATCGGCGCGCCCGGTTGGGCATAGGGTACCTGCCCCAGGAGTCCAGCGTCTTTCGAGGGCTGACGGTGTGGGAAAACCTCATGGCCATCGCGGAACTGAAGCCCATGTCCGCGGTGGAGCGCAAGGCCCGTTGCACGCGGCTCCTGGAAGAATTCCATCTCCAGAAGGTGCGAGACACCCTGGGAATGAGCCTCTCCGGCGGGGAAAGGCGACGGTGCGAAATGGCCCGGGCCCTGGTCACCGAGCCGCAGATCATGCTGCTGGATGAGCCCTTTGCCGGTGTGGATCCCAAGTCGGTGATGGAAATCCAGGGCCTCATTTCCGACCTGAAAAGCCGTAACATTGGCGTTCTGATCACGGACCACAATGTGCGGGAAACCCTCCAAATCTCTGACCGGGCCTACATCCTTGCGGACGGCATGATCCTGAAACACGGGCTGCCTTCCGACATTGCCGAGGACGCCGATATTCGGCGCGTCTACCTCGGCGACCGGTTCAAGCTAGACTGAAGCCACCATGGCAGCCCTCGGTCAACATCTCTCCCAACGCCTCGTCCAGAGCCAGACCCTGGCCCTGACGCCCGCCATGCAGCTCAAGCTGAAGCTCTGGCAGATGAACCTGTTGGAACTGGGCCAGACCATCGAACGGGAGTTGATGGAGAATCCACTGCTGGATCAGGTGGAGGACGGCGAGGAGATGCCCACCCTGGAGGCCTTGGAGGAGGGGCACGATTCAGAGGTTGCGGAAACGCCCTCCCAGGAAGGTGTGGAAGTTCCCGAAGGCACCGATACCGTGGACCTTGGTCCACTGCCCGATGCTGGCGAAATGGATCCCCAGGACCATCTGGAGCAGTTCACAGAGGAGGGGGTGTCCCAGGTGGTGGAATCCGAAATGGGGGCCGAGAACTCCTGGGATTCCGAACTGCCCCGCACCAGCAGCCTTCCGGATGATGAACGCATGAGCTGGGAGGAACGGCTCACGTTTACGGAAACCCTCCAGGAGCATCTGCTCACCCAGCTCTACCAGACGATGGATCCCGATGATTCCAGGGCTCCCTACCTCGAGAAACTCATCGACCATATCGATCCCAAAGGCTTTCTTCGCCTGGATCCGGACCAGGGCCAGGAAACCAATTTGGCGAGTCTGGCTGCCGAGTTGGGTGTGGAAGAAGCCTTCCTTCGGGAACTCCTGGAGGTGCTCCAGGAATTCGACCCCAGTGGTGTGGGCTGCTTCACGGTCCAGGAGAGTCTGCTCCTCCAGCTGCGGCATGCGGGTGCTGAACCCGACGACCTCGCCGTCACCATTATCAAGGACCACAGCGATCTCCTGAGCCAGCGGGACAATGGCAAGCTGCGCAAGGTCTTGGGCTGCTCCGAAGAGGAACTCCAGGAGGCCCTGTCCATCCTGCGCCACCGCCACCCCGCCCCCGGTCGTGCCTTCGATCCCGATCCCGAGCGGGGGGTTAAGCCCGATGTGGTCGTGCTTAAGGGG
>CAZPUI010000650.1:0-3387 GCA_964589695.1 uncultured Solibacteraceae bacterium
CCTCAGCGCCAAGGCCAAGCTGGTGGCCACCTTCGCCCTCTGTGGGTTTGCCAACTTCTCCAGCATTGCCATCCAACTTGGGGGCATCGGCGCCCTCATTCCGGAGCGCCGGGGGGATTTGGCCCGACTCGGCCTCCGGGCCATGGTCGCCGGCACCCTGGCCAACTTCCTGAGCGCCTGCATCGCGGGAGTCCTGAGCTAAGTGGGTGTGGCCGAATAAGGTATGGTTTTTCCATGGGGCCCTTCGACTGGAAGCGCATTCTGGAAACCTGGTGGCGTTGGCCTTGGCTGCGCCGGGGTGGCCTCGGCGTGGTGGGCATCCTGGCCCTGGGCATCGCGCTCCTGCCGGGCTGGACCCTGGCCCGGAGCCTGAACCAGCAGGAGCTGGGGATCTGCCGGAGGGATCTGGCTCGGGTCGTCCAGGGCGTAGAAAACGAACTGGAGACGCTCTACGAACTTGCCCGGGACTGGGGGCGCTGGGATGAGGCCTACCAGTTCGTGCGGGACGGCAATCAGCGTTTCGCCCGGACCAACCTGAGCTGGGAAGCGCTGCTCACGGCCACCCGGGTGCAGCTGATCTACTTCTTCGACCCCGAAGGGCGGGGGGTGTGGGGCGGGTTCAGGCCCCAGGGGGGGGCTCCGGACGAACCCCTGTCCCCCTTCACGCCCGAGGGTCTGCGCACCAACCCCCTGCTCAACCCCGAGGCCCGCCCCGAGCGGGAGCGCATGGCCACCCTGGCCACCCCCTACGGCGTCCTCCTCCTCAGCTCCCACCCCGTTCTGCCCAGTTCGGGCCAGGCCCCCAGCCGTGGCACCCTGATCATGGGGCGGCTCCTGGACTCCCGCCTGTTGGCTCGGCTCACCTCCCGGCTGAACATGGCCTTTCAGCTGGAGTCCCTGTCCACGCCACCGCCGAACACCTCCCCCATGGAGATCGTCGAGCGACTCCCGGAGCGCCTGGTGGTGCGCACCCACCAGCCCGACATGCTGGGTACGGGGGCCGTGCGCATCCAGATCCAGAGCGATCGGGCCATGTACCTGAAGGGTATGGCCCTGATCCGTTGGCTCACGGCCACCCTCGTGGCGGCCATGGCCTCGCTGGTGGGCATGCTCTATGGCACCCAGCGGCTCCACACCCGCACCCTCAGGGAGCACCAGGCCACCCTGGAGACCCTGGTGGCCCAGCGCACCCATGCCCTGCAGGCCTCCGAAACGCGCTTGAGGGCCTTCACGGACCACACCTCTGACCTGCTGTTCTGGTGCGGGGTCGAGCCCACGGGTGCCATCCTCCTCGAAGGCCTGAACCCCGCGGCGGCGGCCTTCAAGGTGCCCTCCCACGCCAACCTCATTGGGCGCCCCTTCGAGGATGCGGTGCCTCCGGCCTTCGCCAAGGTCCTGCTCTCCCACCTGCATGCGGCCCGGCAGAAGGGCAGTTCCATCATTTCCGAAGATCGGGTGGTGCTGGATTCGGGCCCTCGACACTTCCAGACCCTGGTGGTTCCCATCCGCGGGGAGACGGGCCAGGTGCGCTGGGTGGTGGGAAGCTGCCGCGATGTGACCACCCTGCGGGAGCAGGAGGACGCCCTCATGCAGACCCAGCGCCTGGAGAGCCTGGGGGTCCTGGCGGGGGGCATTGCCCACGACTTCAACAACCTGCTCACCGCCGCCGCGGGGAACCTGGAGATCGTTCTGGGGTTCCTTCCCGAGGACACGGAAGGTGCCCCCTTCGCCGCCAATGTGTCCAATGCCCTGGCCAAGGCCGCCAACCTCACCCGGCAACTCCTGGCCTATTCGGGGCGCGGCCGCTTCCTCATCCAGGTCCATGACCTCAACGCCGCCGTCCGGGAGAAGACGGCCCTCCTGGATATCACCATCAGAAAGAAGGCGCGCATCGAGTATGACCTCGCCGAGTCCCTGCCCGCCCTGGAAGCGGATGGAAGCCAGTTGCAGCAGGTCATCATGAACCTGGTCACCAACGCTTCGGAGGCCCTGGGGGACAACCCGGGCGCCGTGCGCATCGCCACCCGCTGCGAGACCCTTCGCCCGGAGGACCTCCCCCCCTGCGTGGTGCCGCTGGAGGAGGCCGGGACCTACGTGGTGCTGGAGGTCTCCGACACGGGTTGCGGCATGACCGCCGAGCAGATGACCCGAATCTTCGAGCCCTTCTACACCACGAAGAAGGCGGGTCGTGGCCTGGGGCTCTCCGCCATGCTGGGCATCCTCAGGAGCCACCGGGGCGGGCTGGCCCTGGTGAGCGCCCCCGGCGCAGGCACCACCTTCACCCTCTACTTCCCCACTTGTGACGAAGCGGCCCTGGCCCCCTCCCCATCACCCAAGCCGGGGAGCGTGGACCGCCTTCAGGGCACGGTCCTGGTGGTGGACGACGAGGAAACCATCCTCCGGGCCACCTCCACCCTCCTCACCCAGCGGGGGTTGAAGGTGCACACGGCCCTGGACGGCCTGCTGGCCATGGAACAGGTCTTCACCCACCGGGAGGCCATCCAGGCCGTGGTGCTGGACCTCACCATGCCCAACATGGACGGTCGGGAGTTCCTGGAGGCCTTTCGCCCCATCGCCCCCACCACCCCCGTGATCATCACCAGCGGCTTCACGGTGTCCGAAATCATCGGCATGGAGTCCGACCCCAACCTGAGCTTCCTGCAGAAGCCCTACCAGACCGCGGACCTGATCCAGGCCTTGGCGCGGGTGCTGCCGGGGGAGTAACCCCCCTTGTCATTCGTTCACCGGGCTCCAAGAAGGAAATCTGAGACGCGGAGAGCGCGGAGAAGGGCAATAGATCGGGGAGAATGCCACGCATGCGCGGCATCTCGGGAACATCGCTCAAATCGTCTACGACCTGAGAACCCCGAACGGCTACACCCTCTTAGTGCATTGGGTTGGTGAGGATCCCCGGGCCCTTGGCCAGGCAGGTCTTGTGCACGATGTGGTGTTCGAACTCACCCCGGAACCGCTTCACGGCACTTTCAATGGGGCCGGCGGCGGCATCCCCCAGGGCGCAAAGGGTGCGCAGGGTGATGCGGGGGGTCAGGGTGAGGAGCAGGTCCAGGTCTTCCATGCGGCCTTCGCCATGCTCGATGCGATGGAGGATCTGCTCCATCCAGTTGCAGCCCTCCCGGCAGGGGGTGCACTGGCCGCAACTCTCGTGGGCATAGAACCGCGCCAGGCGCAGGGCCACCTGGACCATGCAGGTGTCCTGGTCCATGACGATGACGCCCCCGGAGCCCGCCATGGTGCCCAGGGCCTTCATGGCGTCGAAGTCCATGGGGGTGTCCAGCTCATCCACCGTGAGCAGGGGGCAGCTGCAGCCCCCGGGATGGATCGCCTTGCCGGGCCTTCCCGTGTTCGTTCCCCGCCCCCGCCCCGCCC
>CAZPUI010000651.1:0-3385 GCA_964589695.1 uncultured Solibacteraceae bacterium
GCGCTACGACGGTCTGGTGAAGCAGCTGGGTGGTCCCGAAGTCCCAGCCTTCGGCTGGGCCATCGGACTGGACCGCCTGGCCATGGTGCTCCAGCAGGTGCGGGGCGATGCGCCCTGCGCCGCCCCAGCCCTGCTCATCCCCCTGGGCGATCGGGCCGCCACAGAAGCACTCAAGCTGGCGCGGATGCTCTGGGACGCGGGCGTGGCGCTGCAACTGGAAACCCGCGGCGGCGCCCTCAAGAAGGCCATGGCCAGTGCCAACCGTTTGGGCATTCAGACGGTTCTCATCCTGGGTGATGGCGAGTTGGACGGTGGCACCATCACCGTCAAGCACATGGCCACGGGCGAGCAGGAGACCTGGCCACTGGGAGAGTTGCAGCTTCGGCTCCAGAAGCGGTAACCCTTCCCTTCCCCCAACGTCGCCACGTGATTCCGGATCCCTTGGGGACCCGCAGAGACGTTTTCACTCAAGTGGAACCCACACGGCCCCCAAATAAAAGCTGTTTCCCGATCCATGCGGATCTATATTTGACTCGAGAATCTTCAATACTGGAGGCTGCATCATGGCAGGCAGATGGAAGCCCGGCTTCATCCTGTTCGCAGGAATCCTCATGGGGGCCTGCGGAGGAGGCGGAGGCGGTTCATCGTCGGCGGGCCCGGGGAATGCACCCCTGGATACCACCCCACCCTTCGTCATGAACACCAACCCCTCGAACCTCTCCAGCAATGTGGCGGTCAATAGCACCATTTCCGCGACCTTCAGCGAAAACGTCACGGCCTCGGTGCCATCCTCAGCCTTCACCCTGGCCCAGGGGGGGACGGCGGTCCCGGGAACCGTCTCCTTCTCGGGCAGCACGGCCCTGTTCACGCCGACAGCCAGGCTCGGCAACACCCTGTCCTACACCGCCACCGTCACGACTGGCATCAAGGATCTGTCCGGCAACGCCATGGCCAGCCCCTTCACCTGGAGCTTCATCACCAGCGACTGCAGCGCCATCACCCTGACCCGGCAGTTCACATTGGGTCCGGTGGTGTCCACGGCCATGTTCAAGGCCCTGGCCACGGATGGCACGTCCGTCTACCTCTGGGTCCAGTCGGACTTCACCGCGACCTATGGCACCGTCTTCAAGATCGACCCCACGAGCGGCCAGATCCTCAGCACCACCAACGTTCCCTTCGTGCCCATGGCGCCCAGCAGCCCCGTGAACGGCATCCAGTTCGTCGCGGATATCGCCTGGCACAACGGGGCCCTCTGGGCCACCGGGACCTACATCGGGCCGGGCGGTTCCTTCCCGCAAGCCGTCTTCCGGATCAACCTGGCCACGGGCCTATCCGAGGCGCAGGTTCCCGTCTCCGCGGGCCTCCCGGGAGAAATTCCCATCCTCCAGGGCCTGGCCAGCGACGGCACGAACCTCTACGTGGCCATCGACCGCAACCAGCAGACGACCGCACCAGCCCACGTGATCGTCAAATTCAACCCAGCCACCAGCCCCCAGATTCCCCTGTCCTCGCCCCTGCTCACCACCACTGGCCAGGCCACGCGGCTGGACTACGGCGGCGGATCCCTGTGGGTCTTCAACAACCCGAACTTCCAGCAGGTGAATCCCACCACGGGCGCCATTCTTGGCAGCTACTGCAAGACCGATGGCGGCGCAAATATCCTCTACTTCAACACCAACATCTGGACCATCAAGGACACCATCATGATGGTCTACAGCCTCCAGTAGCCTCCTTCGGCCCAGGACCTCCCGGCGTCGCCAGAGGGCCTGGCGCCGGGAGGTTCGGGTGCAACAACCGGAGTTCAGTTGTTGCGGAGCCGCTTGCGGTTCATCGCAGCCACATCGGCGGGCAGCGGGTAGAGCGAGGACTGCGCCACCGCCTGCTGGCCCTCGCGGGAGAGCGCATAGTGCAGAAACTCCGACAGCAGGGGCGGGAGGGCCTGGCCCGGGGCCCGGTTCACGTACAGATAGTAGGCCTTCGACATCGGGTACCGACCCGAGGTCACATCCTTCTGGATGGGCATGATGGCGTCCTTGCTCTGGTTTGGGATCACCGCCAGGGTCCGGTTGCGGGTGTACCAGGTGGCGAGGGTCCCGAGGGCCAGGCCATTCGCGTCGGTCATCACGGCATCGGCGATGCTCGGATAGTCAGGCTTGTCGATGATCGTGGGCTTGAAGGTGCCCTTCTGCAGGACCATGTCCTTGACCACGGCGCGGGACGCGGTGCCCTCGGCCCGGAAGTAGATATGGATCGGCCGCTTGGCCCAGTCGCCCCGCCCACCCAGATCGCCCCAGGTCGTGATGTCCTTGCTATAGCCGGCCTGACGGGTGGTGGAAAGGACGGCGTCCAGCTGGTCCATGCCGATTTCCTTGATGGGGTTGGTGCCGTTCACGAAGACGATGAAGGCGTCGAAGCAGATGAGCACCTTGGTGGGTGGGTAGCCCCACTTCTTTTCGAACGCCTGGTATTCCGGAAGGGTCATCTCGCGCGCCATGTGGATGAGCTGCAGGTTGCCGGCCAACAGGGCATCGAAGGCCGTCTTCGAAAGGGTCTGGACCACCTTGAACTGGACTTCGGGGTGCTGCGCCTTGAAGCCCTGCTGCCATTCGTCCCAGACATCCCCAAGGGAATCGGCGCCGATGCTTTCCAGGGTGCCGGTCATGGGTGCGGAGCGGGCATAGGCCGGAATGGCCGGATCCACCTTGGGCACACGCAGGACTTGGGTCTGGGCCGAGGCCAGGCAGGTCGCGAGCATCGCTAGCACGAGTCGTCGCATGGTGGCTCCCTGAGTTCGGAATACATACATGGCTGTAAAAAGAAAAAAACGATACATTACATAAATGAACAGGTACGCCCTCTTATTGGGCGTAACGTGCCTGGAAAGCCAAGGCCCGGGAACAGGGGTTGTCAGGAGGTCTTCCAAACAGTGGCTCAGCGTGTCTTCTCCGTCAAGACCCGCTCCAGGGTTTGTTTTCCCCCCCGAGTTGTTACTCCGGTGGGGGTAGAATATGCCCGCCTAATGCATAGGAATGGCAGGCATTCACACGAAATCTGGATCAGAAAAAACCGGCTTGGCTAAATCCCGACTTATGCGGTAGACTATCTCCTTCGTGATCGCAGGCGACCCCCGGTCTCCGCCGCTTCTCAGTCCGAACATCCTTCTACCTTGCCCTGACCGGGCCCCCGGAGCATGTCTCTCGAGGGCGGGCCCTTCCAGGAGCAAACCATGTCCTTCGATTCCCTCGGGCTGTTGCCCGAGCTCCTGCGCGCCGTACGCGAGCAGGGCTACGAACACCCCACCCCCATCCAGGTCCAGGCGATTCCCCTGGTCATGGAAGGCCGCGACCTCATGGGTCGGGCCCAGACCGGTACCGGCAAGACCGCG
>CAZPUI010000652.1:0-3384 GCA_964589695.1 uncultured Solibacteraceae bacterium
CCCCCGACCCTCCCCTTACACCCCCTGCCCATCTTCCGAACCCTCCTGGGCCCCACCCCCTCGGTGCGCACCCGCATCTTCTCCCTGGCGGGACTCCTGGCCCTGGGCTTCTTCGGGTATGAGTTCCTCCGGGCCGAAACGCCTCGGCTCCAGCGCCTCGCCCTGGGGTTGATCCTGGGGGGTGCCCTGGGCAATGGCATCGACCGTCTGCGCCACGGGGCGGTGGTGGACTTCTTGGATTTCGTGATCCGGGGCTGGCACTACTGGACCTTCAACCTGGCGGACAGCGCCATCGTCTGCGGGGCCATCCTCATGGGGTGGAGCCTGCTCACGACCAAGCAACCTGATCCGGCCGGGGAGGGTCCCAGCAAGCCCGTCGAAACCACCTGAGCCATGCGCCCCGAGACCTGGGACCACCTTCACCAAAGAATGCCCCGAACCTACCGGTGCATGGTGGTCCTCGCCGCGGGATTCGGACTGGTGCTCATCATCTGGGCTCCCCTGGCGGCCCTGGCCATCCTGGGCATGGTGTTCTACGGCTATCTGCACGTACCCAACCCCGCGGTGCTCAAGCTCCTGCTGGCCACCCTCGCCCTGGCCGCCATGCTGCTGGCGGCCTTCGTCTTCAGACTCAGGCCCGTAACCCCAGCCCTGGATGTGGACGAGGCCCTGCGGCTCCTGGGGGACCTTCCCCTCCTGTCCCGTGCCCTGAAGGCCCCCCCCCTGGCCAGCCTCACCGTGGATCGGGCCAGGGGATTCCGGTGCACCTGTCTGCCCCGATGGTATTTGTTTTCCCCCCGGCTTCACCTCCTGACGGGCCTACCCGACCTGCTGGCCCTGCCCAAAGCCGAATGGCGGGCGGGGGTGCTCCGGGAGCTTGCGTACTGGTCCTCGGACACGGATCGCGTGGGGGCCTGGGTCCTGGGCCAAGTCCACCTGTGGCGCTTCCTGGCACGCACCTCGCCCCTGGAGGGCCGGGGCACCCCCGCCCTGCTACGCCCCTTGGCCTTGGCTTTCGCCCCCTTCCTGTCCCGGGTGGCGGGCCCCCTGATGAAGGCAAGGGCCCTGTGGGCGGATCGGCGCGCCATGATCCTCGCCGGGGGGGATATGGCCGGGGGCCTCTGGCGCCTCCACTTGGCGGAGCAGCACCTTGAGCAGGTCTTTTGGCCGCGCATCGATGGCCTCTGTGCCGATCAGCCCGAGCCCCCCGCGGATCTCTACACGCGCATGGAAGCCTTTCTCCTGGAGGAGGGCCCCAGGGCCGCCACCCCAGCCGCCCGCCGACGCCTGATGGCGGACCGTGGGACGGCGGACACCCCTTCCCTCCTGGACCGACTGAGGGTCCTGGGGTGGACCGAGGAGCCTCTGCCCACGGCGGACCGCCCTTCGCTCCAGGACCTGGCGCAGGGGGAGCCCCTGATGGCCCGATTGAGCGCTGAATGGGCCCGCTCCGCCCGTCCATCCTGGCAGAGCCGACACATGGAGCTGGCCCAGGGGGCGCGCCGTCGGGCGCTCCTGGACAAGAAGGCCGCAGAAGGCCCCCTGTCCCAGGAAGAGGCCTTCGACCGGGCCTGGTGGACCGAACGCCTGGGGGACCCCGAGGCGGCCCTGATCCAGCTGGAAGCCCTCACGACGGAATCTCCGAACCACGCCCTGAGCCATTTTGCCCTGGGCCGTCTCCGGTTGAAGCACCAGGATCCCCGGGGATTGGCGGACCTGGAGCGGGCCATGCGCCTGGACCCTGCCTGCCAACCCTACGCCCACCCCCTGGTGGCGGACCACCTGGCCCATGCCGGGGACGTGGAGGCCTCCTCGGCCCACCTCGTCCAGGCCGCCGAGGCCGAAGCCCAGGAGCAGGCCCGGGACCATGCCCTGGGGACTTTCGACCATGAGGATCTGCTGCTGCCCCATCGCTTCACCGCCGAGCAGCTATCCGACCTGCGCTCTGCCTTGCACTCAGATGACCTGGTGAAGGAGGCCTACCTGGCGGAACGGTATTTCGCCAGGGAGGACCAGCCCCCCCTTCTGGTGCTGGGGCTCCATTTGGACGTCCCCTGGTTCCGCCCCCCGGCGCCAGCCTGGCTGCACGCCCAGCTGGAGCGGGCCCTGGGCTGCTTTCAGCTGCCCGACGAAGGGTACCTGGTGATCCTCAACGCCGATCGGACGGGACTCCGGAAGCGGCTCCGCGCCCTGGAGGGGGCGCGGATAAGGTAAAGGCGCAGGTACTCGTGGAACCTCAGGGGTACTGGATGCAGGGCTTGCGGCAGGTGGGACTGTCGGAAGCGGGGAAGCAGGTGCAGGTATTCGCCTGGGTGTAGCAGTTCACACAGGTCTCGCAGGTGCCGTTGCAGGAGGCCCCGCAGGTGCAGGTGCCATTGCAGGAATCACCGCAGGTCGCGACCTGGCTCGGACAGTACCGGCTGGGCTCGATGCACCCGCGATAGATGATGATGGAGATGCCCGCGGCGATATCTTCGGCCCGGTGGTTCAGGGAAACCAAGGTTTCACGGTGGATGGAGAGTTTCTTCATGGCAGACCTTTCGAGCATCGGACACACCGATGCGGAGGCCCGGATGGGCTGTTGGGGTTGGGTGGACTGCGAGTCGCTGGCTGGGTGCACCCTGTCCGTGATTCGCTGGAAAGAATCTACGTGCGGGAGACCGCAGAGACTCGAAGACCTCGATCAGTCCATGAAGGACCCCGTCGAACGGAAAAAAGCCCTCGGGGAAACCTACATCCACATCCCCATGGGCCTGCGAACGATCTCCCGAATGGCCCGGGACCGCTCCACAAGGCCCGTGAAATCCGAGGGAAGGAGGGCCTGGGGACCATCGCTCAAAGCCCGCTCCGGAGCGCAGTGGGTCTCGACGATGAGACCATCCGCCCCCGCCCCCACCGCGGCAAGGGCGCAGGGCACCACCAGGTCCCGGCGGCCCGTGGCATGGCTGGGATCCACCAGGACGGGAAGGTGGGTGAGCCCCTTGAGGGCGGGCACCACGGCGATGTCCAGGGTGTTGCGGGCAAAGGTGGACCAGGTGCGGATCCCCCGTTCGCAGAGGATGACCTGGCGATTGCCCTCGGACATCACGTACTCCGCCGCGTAGAGCCACTCCTCCAGGGTGGCGGCGGCGCCCCTTTTCAGGAGCACCGGCTTCTCCGAACGCCCCGCCCGGCGAAGCAGGGCAAAATTCTGCATGTTCCGGGCCCCGATCTGCACCAGGTCCGCCACCCGCTCCACATCCTCGAAGGCATCCACCTCCGTGGCCTCGGTGACGATCCCGAGCCCGACTTCCTGGCGCACCTGGACCAGCAAGTCGAGGGCATCCGCGCCCAAGCCCTGCAAGCTGTAGGGACTGGTGCGGGGTTTGCAGCCCCCCGCCCGTC
>CAZPUI010000653.1:0-3383 GCA_964589695.1 uncultured Solibacteraceae bacterium
GGGGGTGGCGGGCAAGTACTCGTTGGGGGCCATGGCCCCGGCCACCCCACCGGGGTACGGCACCACGGGCACGGGCAACCAGGGCCAGGACTGGATGAACGCGAAGGTCATCCTGCTGTGGGGATGGAACCCCTGTGAGATGCGGGATGGCACCAACACGGAGCACTTCCTGCGCCAGGCCCGGGAGGCCGGTGCCCATCTGGTGGTCATCGATCCGCGCATGACCATGAGCGCCGTGGCCCTGGCCCAGGAATGGATCCCCATCCGACCGGGCACGGACGTGGCCATGATGTCCGCCATGGCCCATGTGATGATCACCGAGGGGCTGGTGGACCTGGCCTTCGTGGAGACCCACTGCCTGGGCTACGATGCGCGCCAGATGCCCCGGGGCCTGGAAGGGGAGGAGAGCTACCGCGAATACATCCTGGGCCAGCGGGACGGCACCCCCAAGACGCCCGCCTGGGCCGAGTCCATCTGTGGCGTCCCCCGGGACATCATCACCCGCCTCGCCCGGACCTACGCCACCACGAAACCCGGCGTGCTCTACCTGGGCTATGGACTCCAGCGCCGGGCTTTCGGGGAGCAGGTGGTGCGGGCGGGCTGTGTGCTGGCGGCCCTCGCGGGCAACGTGGGACTGCCGGGGGGATGGGCGGGGGGCATGGGCTACCAGGCCCCGGGGGGCGGCCCCCTGTGGAATGTCTTCCCCGTGGGACCCAACCCCGTGAAGCTCCAGATTCCCTGTTTCCTGTGGACCGAGGCCGCGCTTCGGGGAAGGACCCTGGGGCCCGCCGAGGGGCTCCAGGGGGGCGAGCGTCTGGGCACGGACCTGAAGCTCCTCTGGGCCGTGGGCTCCAATGCCCTGGTCAACCAGCATGCGGACATCAACCGCACGGTTCGCCTGCTCCAGGACGAGACCAAGGTGGAGTTCATCGTGGTCCAGGACACCTTCCTCACCTCCTCCGCCCGGTACGCGGACCTGGTGCTCCCGGTGTGCACCCCCTTCGAGACCTGGGGTATGTCCGATGGGTGGAAGTACGGCGAGGAAGTGCTCCTGGGCCCCAAGCTCGTGGATCCCCCGGGTGAGGCCCGCAGCGATTATGCCATCGCCGCCGAACTGGCGGAACGCCTGGGCCTCAAGGAGGCCTACACCGAAGGGCGCAGCGAGCGCCAATGGGTGGCCTGGTGCCTGGACCAGGTGCGGGCCCGCCGCTTCCCAGGGCTCCCCACCCTGGAGGTGCTGGAAGGGGCCAATGTTGGCGTCTACGTCCAACCCGTGCGCCAACCCGCGGTGGCCTTCCAGGACTTCCGCCGGGACCCCCGGAAGCATCCCCTACCCACCCCCTCCGGTCGCATCGAGATCTTCTCCCCGCGGCTCCATGCCCTGGGTCGACCCCAGCAGATCCCCGCCCTGCCCCGCTACCTTCAGGAATGGGAGAGCCCCTTCGGCCCCGAGGCAGTCCGGCATCCCCTCCAGGTGATCGGCTACCACCATCTGGGCAGCACCCACAGCACCGGCGCCAATGTGCCCGCCCTGGCGGAGGCCTTTCCCCATCGCCTGTCCATCCACCCCGTGGATGCCGGGAGCCGGAACATCCGCAGCGGCGACTGGGTGAGGGTCTTCAACGACCGCGGGGCCCTGCGGATCCGGGCCCGGATCACCCCCCGCATCCTGCCCGGGGTGGTGGCCCTTCCCCAGGGGGCCTGGTGGAAACCGGACCCCACCGGCCTGGACCTGGGGGGCTGCATCAACACCCTCACCAGCAGCCGCTGGACGCCCTTGGCCTATGGCAGCGCCCAGCACACCGTCATGGCCCAAGTGGAGCGACTGACATGAACGAGGGGGAAGCCACGCATGCGAGGCTTCCTGCTCGCCGGGGGGTCGCGATGTCCCCCCTCGGACTCCCCCATGTGGTGCCCGGGCAAAGCCCGGCCCCCACGTCTGGCATGAACCGCCTGGGCTTCTACCTCGATGCCGGCCGCTGCAGCGGCTGCAAGGCCTGCCAGGCCGCCTGCCAGGAGCGCAACGACCTGCCCCCCGGTGTCCACTGGCGGTCCGTACATGAAGTCACCGGTGGTACCTGGACCCGCAAGGGCAAACTCTGGCACCAGAATGTCTTCGCCCATTACCTGAGCCTGGCCTGCCACCACTGCGCCCACCCACCCTGCGTGGAGAGCTGCTCCCTGAAGATCCTGTACCAGCGGGACGACGGCCTGGTGCTCATGGACCCCGACCGCACCTGCATCGCCTGCCGGGCCTGCGAGGTGGCCTGCCCCTTCGGCGCCTTCACCTTCGAAGGCCCCAAAGTCTCCAAGTGCGATGGCTGCGCCGACCGGGTGGACCAGGGCCTGGAACCCGACTGCGTCTCCGCCTGCCCCCTGCGCGCCCTGGCCTTCGGCCCCTTCGAGGAACTGAAGCAGCGCCCCGGCACCCAGCGGGTCTACCCCCTCCCCGCCCCCGAAGGCCCCGAACCGAGCCTGTGGATCAAGCCCCACCCCTGCATGGCCAACCTTACTTCCGACCAGCTCAGGTCCCTCACAACCGAGGAAATCTAGGGCCTTTCGGGGGGCTTCGCCCCCCGCCCCATCTGATTTCGCGCAGCGAAATCAGAACCCAAAGGATCCCGTCTCCAACTCCGCCTTGACCGCCGCCATGAACAGATCCGCGGTGGCCCCGTCGATGATGCGGTGGTCGAAGCTGAGGGTGCTGAACATGATGGAGCGGATGGCCAGGCTGTCGTTGCCGTCCGCGTCCGTCACCACCACGGGGCGCTTGGTGATGGCCCCCATGGCCTGGATGGCTGACTGGGGCTGGTTGATGACGGGCATGCCGAAGAGGTCGCCGAAGACCCCAGGATTGGTGAGGGTGAAGGTTCCCCCCTGGATCTCCTCGGGCTTGAGCTGCTTGGCCCGGGCCCGGGAGGCCAGGTCATTCAAGGCTCGAGCCAGCCCCCCCAGGTTGAGCTGGTCGGCATTCCGCACCACGGGCACGATGAGCCCCCAGTCCAGGGCCACGGCCACCCCCAGGTTCACATCCTGCTTGTAGACGATGTTGTCCCCATCCACGCTGGCGTTCACCGTGGGGAAGGCACGCAAGGCCTTCACCACCGCGGCCATCACGAAGGGCACGAAGCTGAGTTTGGTCCCGTAGGCATGTTCGAAGGCCGACTTGTGCCGGGCCCGCAACCGGGCCACATGGGTCATGTCGATCTCGAAGACGGTGTAGGTATGAGCTGCGGTGTGCTTGGAGGCCACCATGTTATCCGCAATGATCTTCCTCATGCGGCTCATGGGCTCCACCCGCACCCTATCCCCCGGAGCGATAGCCGGCGCAGGGGCGAGGGGTGCCGGGGGCTTGGCGAGGACCGGTGAGGAAACCGGCGCCG
>CAZPUI010000654.1:0-3378 GCA_964589695.1 uncultured Solibacteraceae bacterium
AACCCTGGCGCCACTACGGGAAGGAGCAGGGGCTCAAGGTGCCCTCGGCGACGTGCATCGCCCAGACGGTGGAAGGACAGATCCTCGTGGGGACTGGTTCGGGCCTCTTCGCCTTCAACGGGGCCACCTTTGAACCAGCCTGCGCGGAGCCCTTCAGCAACTGGATCTATGACCTGCAACCCCAGGCGGATGGTTCCGTCCTGGTGGGCAGCTACGCGGGGCTCTTCCGCTACCACCGGCGCCGGCTGTGGCCGGTCTTTGTGGCGAAGGAACCGGCCCAACGGGAAACCCGTGGGTTCGCCTTGGATCGACGGGGTCGCATCTGGGTCCAATCCCAGCGGGCCCGCCTTTTCTTCGCCCAGGGTGCAGGGCAGCCCTTCCGAGAAGTCGGGCTGCCTGCACAGGTGGGAACGGTGCATGGCATCTGGAGCGGACCCGGGGAGGATGGACTCCTGCTTTGCAGTCCTAGAGGTGTCTTCGAGGTTCTGGATCCCGCGAAGGGCTTCAGGTCCCTGGGGGATCCTGGCTACCTTCCGGACGAAAGGCCCTATCGCCTCTGGCGTGATGACCTGAGGACCCTCTGGCTCCAGACGAATGTGCGCATGCTCAGGTACGACGACGCCAAAGCCCGATGGCAGACCGCCTACCAGCACACGCCCCTCAGTGAAGTGGGGCATGCGGTGCGGGATAGGGAGGGCAGGGTCTGGTCGGGCACAGGTCAGGAACTCCTGTGGTTCAAAGGGGGCACCTTCGGAAAGGTGCAGGGGCCCGTGCGGGCCCGCCTCGAGGGGGGATTCGAGGACAGGGATGGGTGCCTCTGGGTCTTCGGATCCAGTGTGGTGCAGGGGCTGGGGGCCGGACGCTGGAAGATCCTTGAAAACCATACGGGCGAAGCACTTACTTCGTTCTGGCGATCCCTGGAGGATGCGCAGGGGCGGACCTGGGGCGCCACGGAGCAAGGCATTGTGCTCCTTGAAGGGGAGCAATACCGAACCGTGGTCGGCAGCCACCGCAGCTACTGGCTCGCTGATGCCGCAGACGGTGGTCTGTGGAGCGTTTCCTCACGCCCGGGTCACCTGTTCCGCACGGACCCGAAGACCCAGACCGGAGGCCATGTGGCCCTGCCGGATCCAGGTATGGCCCAAGGTACGAGGGGACCCCTGCGGGATGCTTTGGGAAACCTTTGGTTGAGTACCCGGGTGGGGATCTTCCGGGGGGGGTTCAAGGGAGGCCGATCCTTGGTTTGGGAGAAGGTCTATCCCCTTCCGGCCGGTCGGCTGTTCGTGGCGGACGAGCAGGCCCGCATCTACTTCACCCAGGGGGACAAGGTCCACGTGGTGGATGGAGGGGAGCAGCGGGTGCTGGACGACCTGCTCCCGGACATTCCGGCCAGGGTCGCGGGACTCCCGAATGGGGATTGTTTCGTGGCCTACGCCAAGGGGAGCCAGATCTCCCGCCACACCCGCAAGGGAGGGGTCTACCAGCGCGCGGGGATCCTGACCCCCTTCAAGGCCAATCCGGAGGTGCCCATCTACAACCTGTGCATGGACCGCAAAGGCTTCCTTTGGGTGTCCGGGGCCCAGGGCATGGAACGCCTGGATCCAGCCACGGGCCTAGGGCTGGACATGGCCCACCAGTTGGGGGACAAGAGCCAGGACATCACCGAATCCTCCATGCGCCTGGATGCCCAGGGACGGCTCTGGTTCGGACACAGCTCCGGCCTGGCCTGTGTGGACGTGGAAAAGGATCCTGGCTGGGGACAGCTGCTTCGGCCCCTCGTGGCGCAGGTCCAGGCCGCGGGGCAGGAACTCGACCCTCAGGGCGCCTGGACGGTCCCCAAACGGTCCAACAGCCTGTCCTGGCACTTCCTGATGCCCAGCACCCTCCACACCCTGGGCCAGCACCTGGAGGCAAAACTGGAGGGCATCGACCCAGGGTGGGTGCGGCTGGAGGGAACCCAGACCCGGTACCCCGCGCTCCCGGCGGGGAAGCACCGGCTGTTGGTGCGGACGGCGCTTTCCACGGGCCAGACCAGTGCGGTCCTCGAGCTGCCCTTTCGGGTGCTGCCCGCCTGGTGGGAGACCTGGTGGGCCTTCCTGGGCTACCTTGGGGTCGGACTTGCCCAGGTGTTCGCCTACGTCCGCTGGAGAACCTGGCGGCATGGGGTGGAGAAACAAAGGCTCGAGACCCTCGTGGCGGACCGCACGGCGGACCTTCGCCAGGTCAATGCCATCGTGAAATCCATCAACCAGAAGATGGCCTTCGGGGAGCTGCTCCACGGCATCCTGGCCGAGACCAGCATCATGTCCGGGGTGCACAAGGCTTCGGCCCTGGCCCGGGACTCGGATGGATTCATCCGGTTCAAGGCCAGCGTGGGCTGGGACATGTCCCAGCTGGAGGCGGTGGTCTTCACCCCGGAGGAGGCCGAGGCCCGCTATGTGACGGGGGGCCTGCAGGTGGCCGAGGATGTCTTCGTGGTGCGGGATGTGGCCGGGCGCGAAGCGGAGGCCAAAGCCGCCTCCGTGGGCATTCCCGAGGCCATCCTCACCGTGCGCATCCAGGTGGAGGGGCGCACGGAGGGGTATTTCATCTACGAGAACATGGAGGCCACCAGCGGCTTCGATGACCATGACATCGAGCTGCTGAAGGGGCTGCGGGAGCACTTCGTGTCGGCCTTCCAGCGGGCCATTGCCCTGGAGTCCCTGCGGGCGGCGACCCAGGAGGCGGAGGCGGCCCGGGAGGTGGCCGTGGCCGCCACCCGCTCCAAGAGCGAGTTCCTGGCCAACATGAGCCACGAAATCCGCACCCCCATGAACGCCATCCTGGGCTTCTCGGGGCTCCTGGTGCAGCAGGAGACGTCCCCGAAGCTGAAGGCATTCGCCCGCAAGATCAGCACGGCGGGCCAAGCCCTGCTGGGGCTCATCAACGACATCCTGGATTTCTCCAAGCTGGAGGCGGGGAAGATGGGCCTGGAGGAAACCCCCTTCGACCTTCAGGAAGTCCTGACCAATGCCTTGGACCTCTTCACCCTGAAGGCGGAGGAGAAGGGGCTGGACATGGTCCTGACCCTGGATCCGGCGGTGCCGACGGCGCTGGTGGGGGATCCCCTCCGCCTGGGGCAGGTGCTCATCAACCTCCTGAACAACGCCCTCAAGTTCACGGAAAAGGGCCATGTGACCCTGCGGGTGCAGGCCCTTGACCTGGATGTCCACAGGGTCCAGCTGGGTTTCGAGGTCTCGGACACGGGCATCGGCATGCGCCCCGAGCAGCTCGATCGGCTCTTCCAGGCCTTTTCCCAGGCCGATGGCTCCATCCCCCGCCGTTTTGGCGGCACGGGCCTCGGCCCCAACATCAGCAAGCGCCTGGGGGCGATGATGG
>CAZPUI010000655.1:0-3373 GCA_964589695.1 uncultured Solibacteraceae bacterium
GGCTGGCCACCACCGCGCCCCCCCAGCCCAGGATTCCCAAGCCCACCACAAGGCTCAGGGCCACCCCCTGGGTGGGATGCCGGTGTCCCCAGGTCCGGGCCCTGCGTATCAGGGAGGCCCGTTGGGCCTCGATGGGACGCCCCGCCAGGAAGCGCTCCAGGTCCTCCGCCAGGGCCTCGGCGCTGGGGTAGCGCCGGTGGGCCTCCCGCTCCATGGCCTTCAGGATGATGATCTCGAGGTCCTGGGGCACCCTGGGGTTGCGCCGCCGTGGGAGCAGGGGATCCTCGTCCAGCACCCGGCGCAGGACGCCCAGGGCTTCCGGCACCGGGCTTCCATGATCCTGTCCCACGGAGGTCGACCCCCCGGCCACCAGCCGATCCAGGAGGGTGGCTTCCTCCGGCCCCAGGGCATGGGGAGGCACCCCCGTGGCCATGGCGTAGAGGGTGGCTCCCAGGCTGTACACATCGGACCGCGGATCCAGCAGGGACCGCCCCTCCGCCTGCTCCGGAGACATGTAATAGGGGGATCCCACCACCATCCCGCTCTCCGTCAGGCCCTCCCCCGCCACGGCCTTGGCCAAGCCAAAATCGGTGACGTAGGCCCGGACCTGCCCATCCTCCCCCTGCCCCACCAGGATGTTCTGGGGCTTGAGGTCCCGGTGGAGCAGCCCTTGGCGGTGGGCGGCATGGACCCCCCGGGCCGCCTGGGCCACCAGCCGGATCCGATCCGGCAGCTGGAGTTCCGCGGCCTTCCGGGCCAGGGTCGCCCCCTCCACCAACTGGATCACCGCGCAGGCCCGCCCCTCCCATCGCCCCAATTCATAGACTTTGATGAGGTGGGGATGGTCCAACAGGGCCAGGCACTGGGCTTCCATGACCAGCCGTGCCAGCCGTTCCGGGGACTCCGGCCCGGACATGAGCTTGAGGGCCACCTGGCGATTCAGGTGCCGGTCCCGGGCCCGATAGACCTGACCCATGCCCCCCTCCCCCAGGAGGTCCAGGATCTGGAAACGGGTGGGCGAAAAGGGGTCGAGCTGGAAGGGGAAGGGCTGGGCGGGCAAGGGGGCACCGGGGGTACCCAGTGTGCCAGAGGCGCTCAATCCGGGAGGGTTGGGCCAGAATCCCCGTTCATGGCGATCCCATGGAAGGGAATCAGGGCCAGGGTGCGCTGGCGAAGGGACTCCGGATCGGAGTGGCTCCGGTATTCCGCGGGGGTCACCCCCACCAGGGCCCGGAAGGCCCGGTAGAAGGTGGTCTTGGAGTTGAACCCCACGGCATAACCGATCTCCAGCACCGTTTCCTGGGCATGGTCCGGGGAACGCAGGTGGTCCATGGCCTCCACGACCCGAAAGGCGTTCATGAAATCCGAAAAACCGACCTGCAAATACTGGTTGAACAACTGGGACAAATAGCCCTGGTTCAGGGACAGCCTCCGGGCCAGGACAAGCTGGGTGCATTCGGGATCCCGGTGGGGATGCTCCCGGGCCATGAGGGCGAAGAGTTTCCGCCGGTAGGTCTGGGCGGTGGCCTCCGACAGCGGAGCGTTGGCGTACTTGGGCCGAACCTCCACCGGGACTTCCGGGAAGGCCGGGGGTGCGGTGCCTTCGGGGGTGGCCTGGGGCTCCCCTGGGGCCTCGGTTCCAGGGGTCTTCCCCCGCCGGCGTCGCCGAAGGAACAGCAGGGTGGCGATTCCCAGCCCCACGCCCAGGGCGCCCAGGAAGGACCCGCGCCAGCGGGCCCTTTCGAGGCTCCGGGCCTCCCGGGTGGCCTTCTCCTGCTCATAGGTGGCCAGGAGCGCCAGCACCGCCGCCGTGGTCCGAGGGCCCTGGACCTGGTTCTCAAGTTCGGAATAGCGCCGTTGGCACAGCAGGGCCTGTTTGAGATCCCCCTGCCGCTCGTGGAGGAGGGCCAAGGCGCGGTGGACCCCTCGGGCCTCCCGAAGGAAGCCCTGGGCCTCGCACAGCTTCCGGCATTCCTCCAACCGGGCTTTGGCCTCCTCGAGCCGACCAGCCCCCAGAAGGATCTGGCCGATCTCCAGGGTGGTCTCGGCGATGCCCAGTTGGTCCCCGTGGGCCCGACGTGCCTGGAGCGCCTGGTCCAGCGTCGCCAGCGCTTCGGCCATGCGTCCTGCCCGGTGCAGGGTGACCCCCACCCAGTGGCGGATGCTGGCGGCCTCCAGGGGGATCCCCAGCCGCTCCCGGGCCTCCAGGGCCGCCCGGAAGGAGGCCAGGGCGGGGCCCCAGGCTTCCTTCCTCAGGTGAAGATGGCCCCACTGGAGGTCCACCCGGGATTGTCCGTAGTCCCGGTAGCTGCCCCCGGTGGCGAAAATGCCCCTGGCCTTTTCGATGGCATCCTGGGCGGCGGACAGGTTGTCCAACTGGAGGTGCACGGTGCTCAGGTACGAGAGCAGCACCCCCTTGGTCATGCGCAGGCTGTGGACGGCCCGGGCCTCCCGCTGGGCCACGCTGCGGCCCTGGGGTATGCCCAGCTGCAGCCCCGCGGGATCATCACAAATGGCCAGGGCCTGGGTGAACTGCAGGGTCGCCAACCGGTAGTTCCCCTTCTGGAGCTGGAGATTGCCCAGGTGGGACAGGGCCTTCACGATGCGATTGGCATCCTTCGTCTGCCGGGCCGTCTCCAGGGCGCGGTCGTAGAAGGCCTGGGCGTTCCGAAAATCGGAATACACATAGAGAAAGATATGACCCAGGTTCTCCTCCACGTGGGAAACCCCCGAGAGATCCCCGTTGCCCAGGCAGGCCTCCCGGGCCTGGAGGTAGGCCTCCAGGGACCCCTGGGGATCCCCCGCCTGGTAGCGCCAGTACCCCACGTGGACCAGGGCCTGGGACACGGCAAAGGCGTCCCCCAACTGGCGAGCCAGGCCCAGGGCCTCGGTCGAAGCCCCCAGCTGTTCATGCGGGACCCCCTGCCCCTCGTGGGGGGTGGTTCGGGCAAGGAGCTGCTCGAGGCGGGGGCGGGGGGGAAGGTCCTTTGGGGTGGCCCCTTCCATGGGGAACCAGCCCGCCAGGACCAGGAGCGCTGCGGCCTGGAGGCGGGACGGGGATCCCAGGAATTTGGCACATAGGACACGAACAGCTTGGCAAGGCATGTCTTCAGGACTCGGAAGGTCAGGGTACCACGGTGAATTTTGAGCACCGGCAAGGTTCCATTTCCTTATTTGGGACGACGGGAAGCCCTGGATCGCCCATTCCTTGTCTACCTCGGAAACCCGGGGAACGGGGGAGTGGCATGAATCGGCTGCGCATGGGTTCAATGGATGGTTCTTCCAAACCTTGGCTGGGGCTCCTGCTGGGGTGTCTTGTCCTGGGGATCGGTGGCCATCTTTGGGGCTGGCAGCAGAACACCCCGCGCCCTCG
>CAZPUI010000656.1:0-3366 GCA_964589695.1 uncultured Solibacteraceae bacterium
ACATCCTGCCCGTGGTCCGCCCCTTGGTGAAATACGCCACGAGCCTCAAGGACCCCATGCAGGTTCGCTTCGAAGTGGAGAAGGCCTTCCATCTGGCCCTGGAGGGTCGCATGGGACCCGTCTGGATCGATGTGCCCATGGACATCCAGGGGGCCATGGTGGACCCCGAGCGCCTGGTGGGATACCTGCCTCCGGACCCAGCGCCCCCGAGCTTCGATTTTCACCCGTTGATGGAAAGGCTGCAGGGCTGTCGCCGCCCCGTGGTGGTGGCAGGGCATGGCATCCGACTTGCGGGCCAACAGGGGATGCTGGAACGCGTCCTGGACCTGCTTCGGGTGCCGGTGGTGACCACGTTCAATGGCTTCGACCTGGTACCCCATGACCACCCGTGCTTCTCAGGCAGGATTGGCACCCTGGGCACCCGGGGGGGCAATTTCACCCTCCAGAACGCCGACCTCGTGTTGTTCCTGGGAACGCGCAACAACATTCGACAAGCCAGCTACAACTGGGAGAACTTTGCTTCGCAAGCCTATAAAATTATTGTAGATATCGACGTGTCCGAACTGGAAAAGCCCACCGTGCGGGGGGATCTCAAGGTCGAAGCCGACCTGAGGGACTGGCTTCCGCGCTGGGCCGCCGCCCTGGAAAACCAATCCCTGCCGGAGTGGGGTGAATGGTTGACCTGGGCCCGTGGTTGCCATGGGGCCTTCCCCTCGGTGCCTGTCAAATCCACCGAAACCTCCTCCACCCGTATCGAACCCTATGCTTTCTTCGACGCCTTGACCCGCGGCCTTCCCGAAGGTGCCACGGTGGTGGCAGGAAATGGTACCGCTTGCGTGGCGCTCTTCCAGGCAGGGGTGGTGAAACGCGGGCAGCGGGTGTTCTGGAACAGTGGGTGCGCCTCCATGGGGTTTGACCTCCCGGCCGCCCTTGGGGCTGCCGTGGGTCGGTTGGGTGAGGTTTGGTGCATCGCCGGAGATGGCAGCCTCCAGATGAACCTTCAGGAGTTGGCCACCCTGGCCTTCCTGAACCTTCCCGTGCGCCTGATCTACCTGGAGAACGGCGGGTACGCTTCCATCCGACAGACCCAGTCCAATTTCTTTCAGTCCCAATATGGCTGTGGCGTAACCTCGGGCATCGGCTTTCCGGACATGGAAAAACTCGCTGCAGCCTATGGCTTGCCCTTCCTGCGGACCACCCAGTTGGAAGCAGTTACGCCGACCCTGGCCCAGGTGTCTGCCCTTCCAGGGCCCGTCCTCTGGGAGGTGGCCCTCGACCTCGACTATGCTTTCGAGCCCAAGGTCGCGTCGGAACGACTCCCGGATGGGCGTATCTTTTCCAAGCCCCTCCAGGACATGTACCCCTTTCTGCCTCGGGACGAGTACGCGAAATACATGCTTTGAATGCCAAACACCAGGATGAATCGGAGGGTGCTATGAACAATCTTGAAGCACGCATGGTGGACCAGCTGAGGGACCTTCGGGAGAACCATCATGTCTGCGGCGTGAAAGCGGAATTCGAGGCGGAAGGAACCCGCTTCGAGGAGGCCCTCCGGTTGAAGGAGGTGGTCACCAAGGCAGGGCTGGACCTCTACATCAAGAGCGGAGGGTGCGAGGCCCTGAAGGACATGGATGATGCCCGCGCCATCGGCGTGACGCACATCGTGGCGCCCATGATCGAGTCGGCCTATGCCCTGAAGAAGTACCTGGGCTCTGCGCGCATTGCCTATCCCCGGGACGAGTTCGAGAGTGTCGGGTTCCTGATCAATGTGGAGACCCTGACGGCCTGCGAACACATCGAAGACCTCCTGGGCCGCTATGACATCACGGGACTGCGGGGGATCGTCATTGGGCGGGTCGACCTCACGGGATCCATGGACTTGACCCGGGAGGACGCCAATTCCGAAACGGTGGCCATCCAGATTCGCCGGGTCTTGGCCGCCGCCAAGGCGCACCACCTGGAAGTCGTGCTGGGTGGCGGTGTGTCCAAGGAAACGGTGCCCTTCCTTCACCAGTTTGGTCCCGATGCCATCCAGCGCTATGAAACGCGCAAGGTGATCTTCAAATGTCCCGAAGCCATGAATGGGGCCTATGACCAGGGAATCCTGAAGGCGGTGGGCTTTGAACTGATGTGGCTCAAGAACAAGCGCGATTTCTATGGGCTCATTTACAAAGAAGATGAAACCCGGATCGAGATGCTCGAACGCAGGTACAAGAGGCTGATCGAAGAGGCCGGTGGCCACTACGCGTGATGGTGCCTTGAGCCTCCGTTCACCCGACTCCCAGAAGGGCAGCTGAGCCACGAAGGATAGCCCTTCATGAGCTCCGGGCTTCGCTTGGCGAGCTTCCAATCTCCGCATTCCACCCGAGTCACCGCGACCCGAGGGGCACGGAAGTGGTTCGCGGTTTACAGCTTGTCCCAGGCCGTGGGCTCGTAGACGGCGAGGGCGCCGTAGTCCGTTTCGATCTGGGCCAGCTGCAGGTTCCCGGAGAAGTCCTCGTTCACCGCATGCCAACGGGTGAAGGCATCCAGGGACCACTTACCCCCCTGGCGGGATCCATTGCCACTCCAGCCCATGCCCCCGAAGGGCATCTGGATCTCAGGGCCCACGGGGGTGCCATTGATGGTGCTCATGCCGGCATGGATGTCCTGCTGGAAGCGGTGAATCCAGGTGGCCTGGTGGGTGAAGAGGGCGCTGGTGAGCCCATAGGGCGTGCCATTGGCCAGGGCCATGGCCTCGTCGAAGGTCTTGAAGGTCAGGACATTCACGGTGGGACCGAAGATCTCGTTCTGGAAGAGCCAGCTGTCCGGAGCCACGTCCTCCCAGACCGTGGGGGCCATGTAGAGGCCCTTGGAGATCTCGCCCAGCACATGCTCGGTCCGGTTTTCCTCGGTGTAGCGATACCCCCCGAAGACCATGCGGGCGCCCCCGGAGCGTCCCTCCTCCCAGTGGTGTTCAAATCGATGGGCGATTCTCGGGTTGATGAGGGGGCCGTAGAAGACCTCGCCGTGCTCCAGTGGGTTGCCGACCTTGAGGCTCCCCACGGCGGCGTAGAAGCGCTCCTTGAAGGCTCCGGCGATGGGCTCGTGGAGCAGCAGGTTGCCCAGGGACGTGGACCGCTGGCCAGCGGTGGCGAAGGCGGCAAAGAGGGCGCTCTGGACGGCGCTTTCCAGGTGGGCATCCTCCATCACGATCATGGGGTTCTTGCCCCCCAACTCCAGGTGGGCGGGCACCAGGTTCCGGCCGCAGGCCTCCCCCACCAGCCGCCCCAGGGGCGTGCTGCCGAAGAAGCTGAAGGCCTGGAAGAAGCCCTGGTCGATGCCCGCCAGGACATGCTTGCCCGCCCCGGTCCGTCCCTTGCCGTG
>CAZPUI010000657.1:0-3353 GCA_964589695.1 uncultured Solibacteraceae bacterium
CCGCCATGGCTATCGGGCGCCGGCAGCGACAGATCGCTCACCTCCAGCCGCATCCAACCGCTTCCCCGGGACAGCGCCACGGTCACGACACTTCCAGTGGGGCCGAACTTCACGGCATTCCCCAGGAGGTTGAGCAGGCACTGCAGAATGCGGTCCGAATCCCCCGTCAAGTGCCAGGGGCCTGGCCCCTCGTGGCGCACTTGGAAATGGATGTTCTTCTTCTCCGCCAACCCCTCGGTGAGCATGAGGGCCTCGCGCACCACCAGGTCCAGGTCCAAGTCTGTCTGGGCCAGCTCCATGCCACCGGCCTCCAGCTTCTCCACATCCAGCACCACGTTGAGAAGGTAGAGCTGGCGCTCGAGGGCCCCCATGGCCCTGGCCACTTGCCGTGCACAGGAGGACCCGGGCTCCGAGGCGGTCTGGGCCAGTTCCAGGCTGCCCAGGGCCGCGGACAGAGGATTGCGGATCTCATGGCACAGCGTCTGGACGTACTCGGTCTTGGCGGTGTTGGCCCGGTGCAGGTCGGCGATGGCCCCCCGCATGAGCTCCACGGCCACCGTGGCCTGGAGCACCTTCACGAACTCGTCCTGGGCCACCCGCAACAGGTCCAGGCAGCTGGGGGGATAGTCCCCTTCCACCAAATACCCCCACTGCCCATGGGCCTCGCCCCCGGCCAGGTCCAGCAGCCCGGGCATGTGGCAGAGCCCACCCGCGGGGGGGGGATCCTGGAAGGGGTAGTCCTTCCACTCCCATACGAGATACTCGCCGGCGAAAGGAATGGAGCCGATCTGGGCCTCCAGGGCCTTGGGGGAGATGCCCCGGCTGTGGATTCCGAAGGCGCGGTGCCCATTCCAGGTGGGCAGGACGCAGTAGAGGGCCCCAGGGGCGATGAGGTCGTAGGCCAGGTCCAGGAATTTCCAGGCCACCTCCTCCAGTCCCAGCTGTTTGGTGCCCAGGGCCCCCACCGCATGGCGAAGGCTCAGCTCCAGCACCCGTCGTTCCAGCACGATGGACAGGCGTCGCTGAATGTCCTCCATGCTGATCTGGGTGTGGCGCTTGGCGTTGGATCCAGGGTAGGTCGCATCCACCATGAGATCCCGCACGACGCCGATGAGATGATCGTAGTTCTCGCGCTTGATCCAAAAGCGATCCGCCCCGCAGGTGCGGCTCCAGATCCTGCCCAGACGCTGCTCCGTACCCGTGATGAGCACCACGGGGAGGTGCCGCGTCTCGGGTTCATCCTTGAGGAGCCGACAGAGCTGGAAGCCCGTCATGATGGGCATCTGGCAGTCGGACACCACGGCGGAGAAGGGTTCTTCCATGGCCAGGACCAGGGCCTCCACCCCCGTCCGGGCGGTCACAACTTCCAGTCCCGCCTTGTTGAAAGCCGCCTGGAGGACCTTCAGAAAGATGAGACTATCATCCACCAGCAAGATTGGAAGGGGTCGCGGGGAAGTCATGATGCCCTTTCTTTCGGCCCCATCCCCGCTGGACATGAGTTAATGGGCTGGTATCCCCCTCAGAGTCCCAGGCGGGCCTTGAGTTTGGGCGTGACGGGGCGGCTGGCCAGGAGCTCCACCCCCCCGACCAGGGTCACGGCGAGCCGCCCACACTCGGCGGCGCGAATGCCCAGAATGGCTTCGGGACGCACCAGCAGGTGGCGGTGGATGCGCATCAGCCCGCAACCGGCGAAGTGGGCCTCCGCCTCGTTCAGGGTGCGCCAGGGGGTCTGGAAGCGCTGTCCTGCGTAGGCATAGACCACTTCCCCTTCCACTTCGAAATGGGTGGTCCGGGAAAGGTCGATGAACACGAGTCCCTCCCCGGCCCGCACCGCGTAGCGGGTGGTCCTGCGCGGAGGGGGCTGGGTCGTCGTACGCCCCCGCAGGCGCTCCAGGCAGCGGGTAAGACGTTCAGCCCGCACGGGCTTGAGCAGGTAATCCGCCGCCTGGGCATCGAAGGCCTCCACCGCATGGTCCGAAAAGGCGGTCACAAACACGATGGGCGGGGGTGTATCCGCCAGCTCGGCCACTTCCAATCCGCTGGCCCCGGGCATGCGGATGTCCAGGAACAGGGCATCCAGTTCAGGCCCCTCCCGCAGCCAGTCCAGCACCGAAGCCCCGTCCTCGAAGACCCGCACCACCTCGCAGCCCTGTTCCTCCAGCAGGCGGACCAGGCGCTTGCGGTTGTACGGTTCGTCTTCCGCCACCGCCACCCGCAGACCCACGCTCATGGTTGCCTCCCCAAGGCCCCAGGCCCCAGCACCAGTTCCGCCACCGTCCAGGGAGGTTCCCGCCGCAGGTCGAACCGGGATCCCCCCAGCAGGGCCAGCCGGTCCCGGAGGTTCCTCAGTCCCGTCCCCTGGGGGTCGAAGGCATCTCCCAAGGGGGCACCCGTGTTGGCGACCCGAAGGGTCAGCTCCCCCGCACGAAGGCTGGCTTCAAGGTGCAGGGCGCCCCCCTGCACCACCGCCGCAAGGCCATGTTTGAGGGCATTCTCCACCAGGGGCAGGAGCAGCAGGGGCGGGATTCGGACTTCCATCAGATCGTCGGGCCAGGCCCAGGACACCTGGAGCCGATCCCCGAGACGGTAGGTTTCGATGGCCAGGTACTGCTCCAGCAGGCTGCGTTCCTCCGCCAGTTCGATCCAGTCCCGCTCATAGAGCCGGGTGAGCCGCCGGTAGAAGTCGCTCAGATCCAGAAGGGCCTCCTCGGCCGCCCCGGGGTTCTCCCGCACCAGTTCCGCCATGGCCCCCAGGGCGTTGTAGAGCACGTGGGGATCCAGCTGGGCCCGTAGGGCCTGGGTGCGCGCCTCCCGGGCGGTGGACTCCAGCGCCAGGTTGCGGTTCAGCACTTCGGTCCTTTCAGCCCGAGCCGCCTCCAGATCCGCCAGGAACCACCCCATCCCCAGGGAAAAGGGCAGAAGGCCCACCAGGGGAGCGATGGCCAAGGGAATGCCAAGACCTGCGTGAAGCCTGTGGAGGAAGAACTGCACCGCCGGATCCTGCCCCGGGCCGAAGTTCACCTGGAAGAAGGGGCGGCCCGGCCCGAAGAACAGCAGCGCCACCCCAAGCCATGCGGCATTGAAGACCAGGGCCTGCCCCAGCCCCCGGAGGAAAGGCGCCCTGGGCCGATCGTCGCCCGTCCATTGCCAGGGTGCCGGGGCCAGGAGCACCAGCCCCAGCAACAGCCCGACCCCTCGAATCAGGTGGGGCCCATCCTTCAATCCCCGGGTATCCCCCAACAGGAACCGGACCAGGGCCAGGAGCAGCAGAAAGACCACCAGCAGGCCCCAGCGGCTGGGGCGCAGACGGGCCACACAGGCCTCCACGATGGCGGGGTGTTTCATGGGGGCTA
>CAZPUI010000658.1:0-3346 GCA_964589695.1 uncultured Solibacteraceae bacterium
TTCGCCGCTGGCCTCGCCAAGGACCGTGCCATCGGCCTCGTTGCGAACCCAGCCCGAGATTCCGTGGATCCTTCCATGCTGCTGCACGAAGTAGCGGAAGCCCACCCCCTGCACCCGTCCGTAGGCCCTGAACTCCACCTTCACAGCGTCTCCTGGGCGAAGATCGCCTTGAAGTCGCTTCCCCGGGCCAGGGTTTCGGGACAGGCCAGGTCCAGGCGGAGGGGGGTGGCGCTGATCCAACCCTCCGCCACGGCGGCGGCATCGGAACCGGGGTTCCGGGCATAGGTGGGAAGCGCGCCCCCGATCCAGTAGTAGGGGGCGCCCCGGGGATCCTCCCGACGCTCCACCACATCGTGGTAGGTGCGGTTGTCCTGGTTCGTCAGGCGAAAGCCCTTGGGTTCACCCGCGGGCAGGTTGATGTTCCAGATGCGGTGCTCGGGGAGGTCCATGCCCTCCCAACGCTGCAGGAAGCGTTCGATCCAGGCCTCCGCCACCTCCAGGCTGCCGTTGGGGTGGAGGGAGAAGGCGGCGCTGCGGGCATGTTGGAGCACCCCCTCGAAGGCGGCGGCCACCGTGCCCGAATAGAAGACGTCTTCGCCCAGGTTGCAGCCGTGGTTGATGCCAGAGAGCACCCAGTCCGGTGCCCGCTCCAGGAGGCTGCGGGTGCCCAGGAGCACGCAGTCCACGGGCGTGCCATCGCAGGCGTACCGCGACATGCCCAGGTCGTGAAGGCGCAGGATGCTGTGGAGACTGAGGGCGCTGCTGATGGCGGAGCGGTTCCGGTCGGGTGCCACGGCCACCACGCGGCCGAAGCTCCGGGCCACCCGCGCCAGGGATTCGAGCCCCGGGGCCCAGAGTCCATCGTCATTGGTAATGAGGATCAGTCGTTCGGACACGCGGAAAACCTATGGCTAGACCGTGGCGAGCAACTTGAGGAGTTCGGGATGGTTCGGGAAGGCTTTGAGGCCCAGGTCCAGGACATGCCGTGCCCCCTCGGGGTCCTCCCGAGCCAGGAGGGCTTGGATGACGATCTGGTGCCAGATGGTCTGGCCTCCATCGGGCACGGCCTGGAGGGCATCCCAGGCATCTCCAGGAGCCCGTTCCGTCTCCAGTCGTGCGGAGTGGGCCACCAGGGCTTCCCAGAGCCGGAGATCCTTGGGGTTCTGGTCCAGCCCGGCCTCCAGGATCTGGCGGGCCAGCGCCCCCTGCCCCAGGGACACCATCATCTGGGAGGCCTTCAGGAAGCTGAGGGTGTACTGGGGTGCAGCGGCCATGGCGCTGGCGAATTCGTCCTGGGCCTCGGCCGTTCGGCCCAGCTTCCAAAGGGCCTCGGCATGGAGGGTGAGGGCAGGGGCGTGGTGGGGGTCCACCCGGAGGATGGGTTCGAAGAAGGGCAGGGCCTCCGACGCCTGATTCATGGCCAGGAGCGCCATGGCGGCCCCCAGGTAGACCATGGGGGCGGCCGCGGTTCTCAGCTTCAGATACTGCTCTGCGGCATTCAGGGCTGCGGGCCAGTCCTCCACCAGCAGGGCTTCCTGCAGGATGTTCCAGTGCACATGGGGATCTGAGGGGCGGCGCAGGGCCTCCTCCTTGGCCAGACGGAGGTACTCTCGCTGCTTTTTGAGGTCCCGTTCGAAGTCCACTTTCCCGAAATGGTGGATGGTGGCATCCAGGTCCGCCACGGCCCAGCCGGCCCGGGCCAGGGTCTCGTCCGGAAGTTCGTGGATGCGACCCTCATAGAGATCCATGGGGGGGCGACGAAACAGCCGAATGTGCTGGGAGAGGTCCAGGTGGCTGTACTGGGCGCCTTCCGTGTAGCGTCCATCGTTGGCCTGGACGGGTCGGTGGGGTCCCATGAAGGCGCCACTCCGGAGGTAGTTGCGGAGGGGCAGGCGATAGGCCCGGATCTGGGGGGATTCCAGGGCCCTGCGGATGGTCCCATGGTCGAGGGCATCGATGGCTTCGTCCGCATCCAGGACCAGCACCCAGTCCCCGGTGCAGGCGCGGATGGACGCATTGCGGGCGGCGGAAAAATCATGCACCCAGGGGAAGGGCAGGACCTTGGCGCCCGCAGCCTGGGCCAGGCGCGGGGTGGCATCCGTTGAACCGGTGTCCAGGATCACCACCTCGTCCACCAGCCCTTGAACGGAGGCCAGGCAGTGGGGCAGGTGGTCCGCTTCATCCTTCACGATCATGGCGAGGGACAGGCGCATGGCTGGCTCCAGTGGAATTCTGGCTGAGTGTACCAGCAGGGTAAGCTGGAAGGCTTGAAAGGACACATCATGGACCGATTCCTCATCGAAGGTGGACAGCCCCTCCGTGGCCGCGTCACGGTTTCAGGGGCCAAGAACGCCGCGCTGCCCTGCCAGGCCGCCGTGCTGCTCACCTCGGAGCCCGTTCGCCTGACGCACCTTCCTGCGGTGTCGGACATTCGCACCATGAACAAGGTGCTGGCTGCCCTGGGGTGCCAGGTGGATGCGGCGGTGGACGAGGAGGGCTTCGAACTCTCGGCCAGCTATGGGGCCATGGGGCTCGAAGGCCTGGAACTCCGGGCGCCCTACGAACTGGTGAAGACCATGCGCGCCTCCATCCTGGTGCTGGGGCCCCTGCTCGCCCGGTTTGGACGGGCTTCCGTGAGCCTGCCCGGGGGATGCGCCATCGGGGCGCGGCCCGTGAACCTCCACCTGGAGGCCCTGGAGCGCATGGGGGCCAAGATTGCCATCGACCGGGGCTACATCGAAGCCAGCGTGCCCGCGGGACGGCTGAAGGCCATCGACCATACCTTCGAGAAGGTGAGCGTGGGTGCCACGGAGAATCTGCTCATGGCGGCCACCCTCGCGGAGGGCACCACGGTCCTTCGCCATGCGGCCATGGAGCCGGAGATCACATGCCTGGCGCACATGCTCCAGTCCATGGGGGCCCAGATCGAGCAGGTCGGTACGCCCACCCTGGTGATCCATGGGGTGGATGCCCTCCGGGGCTGCGAGCATCCGATCATTCCCGACCGGATCGAGGCGGGCACCCTGGTGTGTGCCGTGGCCGCTGCCGGGGGGGACATCGTCCTGGAGCGGGTGGAGCCGGAGCACATCCGGTCCCTCATCGACCTCCTGGAACGGACCGGTTGCGTCTTCACGGAGCGGGAGGCGGCGGAAGGCACCCACCTTCGGATCCAGCGGGAGCCAGGCCAGAAGCTCCATGCCAAGGATGTCATCACCACGCCCTATCCGGGTTTTCCCACGGACCTCCAGGCCCAGGTGATGGCGGTCATGACCCAGGCTTCGGGCATCAGTGTCATCAAGGAAACGATCTTCGAGAACCGCTTCCAGCACGCCATGGAGCTGGAGCG
>CAZPUI010000659.1:0-3335 GCA_964589695.1 uncultured Solibacteraceae bacterium
ACCGCAGCCTGCTGGGCGGTGCCGAAGGCGGAGGCCGCAGCGGCACCCTCTCCATGCACCAGCGCTTCGGCGAGCATGTCTCCCTCTCCCTGGCGGGGATCTCCAGCTTGGCCCACCTGCCCCAGGTGGACGGCAGCCTGCGCACCCTCCGGGGAACTTCCTCCTTTGGGTCCCTGTCCTGGAACAGCCGCAATTGGGACTTCTCCGTGAGCAACTCCGCCATCAGCCCCGACCTGGTGCTGCTATCGGGCTTCACCAGCCTCACGGGCTACCGCAGCCAGGATGCCAGCGCCTCCTGGACCCAGCGCGCGGACAAGGCCTGGTGGACGGAACGCAGCCTCTGGCTGAGCACCCACCGCAACACCTGGTGGGATGGCCGACCCATGTCCCGGGAGACGGAGCTCCACACCAACCTCGGTCTGGCCCGCCAGATCAAGGTCGAGTTCAACCTGATCCTGGAGGGAAGGGAATTTGTCGGAAGTCGGTCCATCCCCACCCAGGGGGGAGGACTGGAGGTCTCCTGGAGTGAATCCGGCTACGCCAAACCCTGGCTCGAATTCGACTACAAGCGCACCGCCGACCTCGAGACGGGGCTGCCAGCCCTCCAGCGAAGCCTGTCCGCAGGCAGCAGGGGCCACCTGGGAGGCCTCATCTACAGCCTGCGGTTGAACCGTTCCGACCTCACGGAACGACACAGCGGCCGCCGGATTGTGGAGGCCCAGCAGGTGAACTCCAACCTGGACTACCACTTCCCGGGCAATGTCTACCTGCGCTCCCAATTCTTCATCACCCGCTATGAAACCCCCTCGGGTCGCAGCCTGGATCGCTACCTGCGCCTCATGGCGGGCTGGCGCCCCAACGCCTTCACCCAGGCCTACCTGGGCTACGCCCAGCGCAGGAACCGCGATCCCTGGGTGCTTCCGGTGCAGGAACGCATGACGGAGCAGGGCTGGTTCGGGAAGTTCGCGTACGCCTATCAGTTCTAGCCTAGTAATTCCACCGCAGCCCCACCTGCACGCTGCGACCGCGGCCTGGGCCCCACACATGGGTGAAATCGGGGCGTCCCGTGGCATCCACCCACAGGAAGTCCTCGTGGTCCGTCTGCCGGGTGTCCAGAAGGTTGTTCAGGGCCAGTACCAGGCTGAGGCCCTTGCGCAGGGTCCAGGTGGCGCTGGCATCCACGGTCCAGGTGGCGGGGCTCCGGTCCCGCTTGGGGGTGCCGTCCAGGTTGTACCGGGGCGTGCCACCGTAGTTGTAGAAGCGGCGCAGGTTCTGGGTCCCTGTCCAGGTGGCCCGGGCGAAGAGGCTGAGGTTCTCCCGATCGTGGTCCAGGCGCAGGTAGACCCGCTCCTCGGGCCGGGCGAAAGCCAGGGTGCCCGGGGCGAAGCTGTACCGGTAGGACTCGGCTCCCAGGGTGGCCTCCATGTGGTGGGGCAGCTTCGCCGTCAGCGTCGCATCCAGACCCCGCACCACCAGGGGCTCCCGGCTCTGGGTGAAGCGGGTGATGGGGGCACCGGTCCGGGGATCCCGGGCGCTGCTGTCCAGCAGGGCGAAGTCGTTGATCCGGTTGTAGCTGGCGGAGCCCACGAAGGCGACATGCTCGCTCCCGGCACTGAAGGTGTAGCTCGCGTTATCGCTGGTCTCGGGCCGCCGGATGTCCCGGTCGATGCGGGTGGTCTCCAGGATGCCGTGGTCCTGCTCGAAGAAGGAGGTGGGCAGCCGGAACCCACGGCCAAGGGCAAAACGGCTGTTGATGCGATCCGTGTGGTGCCAGAGGACACTGGCCCGGGGGGTGGTGAGCCCGCCGAAGACATTGTTCCGGTCGTAGCGCAGGGAGCCATTCACTTCCAGTTTTCCGTCCCAGTACGCGTGGTAAACCTGAAGGAAGGCGGCGCGGGTCCGGTAGTCGTAGTTGTCCAGGCCATCCACCCGCACGCCGTCCCGGTGCTGGCTGCTGGAGCGGAGGTCCTCACCCCGGTAGCTGAATCCCGTGGTGAGCAGGGTCCCCCCCAGGAACCACTGGAGGCTGCCCTCCAGGTGCACCTGGTCCTGCAGGGCCCGGTAGGTGAGGCCTTCGTAGAAACTGTCCTGGTCGTGGTGGGCCGCACCCAGGGCCAGATGAAGCCGGAGACGGTCCCCCAGGTCCCGATCCGCCAGGAGGATGCCCTGCTGGCGGCGGGTGTCCACCCGCTCCCGGAAACCCGCGGCACCCTCGTCATAGGGGAGAAGCACCCGTCCATCCGGCAGCCGGATGGGGCGTTGTCCCTCGGTCAACGCCGCGTCGAAATCCCCATCGGGCCGGATCCAGCCCCGCCGGTCCGGACTCCCGCCCTTCCCCTTGGACCAGTCGAAAGGATTGCCCCGGCGGTCCGCCTCCAGGGCCGCAGCGTCCCGGCCCAGGGCACCCCCGCCCCGGTGCTCGTCCACCAGGTCCACCCGTCCCTTCAGACGGAAGCCCGCCAGCCCGTCCGAAAAGAAGCTGAGCCCCCCCAGGGCGCGACGAAAGCCCGTGTACTCACTCACACCGTTGCCATTGGCATCCAGACTGTCCTGGGTGGCCCCCAGGAAAGTGACGGCCAGGGCCCCCCGATCCGTGGGGCGCCCCCAGAAGCCATCCACCCTTCGGCTGCCACCGGGTCCCCCCTGGACCTCCACCATGGCTTCCAGGACCTTGGGTCGCCGACTCACCACGTTCACCACCCCGGCGAGGGCCTCCGGTGCGCTGAGGCTGACCCCCGCGCCCCGGGAGATCTCGATGGCCTCCACCCCACTCACCCCCACCATGTCCAGGCCGTAGGCACTGGAGACGGAGGAGAAGATGGGCACCCCATCGATGAGGATGGTGGTGAAGCGTCCGGGCAAGTTGTTGAGCACCACGTTCCGGACATTGCACAGGGAGCACTCCGTCTGCACCGCGATGCCGGGCTTGCAGTCCACCGCCTCCACCAGCGAGAGGGCGTTGGTCTTACGAATGTCCAGAATGGGCAGGGTCTCGGTGGTGATGATATCGCTGCGCAGTTTGGGGACCGTGGCGGCCGTGAGGCCACTGGCCACCTCCACGAAGGCCCCCGCCAGGGGACGCATCAGGAAACGCAGGGCAGGCCATTTCTGACCCTGCACCACCTTGAAGAAGCGGGTCAGGGGCTCATGCCCCTCGGCCTCCACCTCGAAGCGGTAGGCCCCCGGCCGAGGCGGGGCAAAGCGGAAGCAGCCCTCCGCGTCCGTGGTGAAGGTCTGCGTCTGTCCCCCCACCGTCATGCTGACCTTGGCTCCGGCCAGCACCCGGCCCTGGGGGTCCCGGAGCTGCCCCACGGCCTCGGTGTCCGTCACCTTGT
>CAZPUI010000660.1:0-3333 GCA_964589695.1 uncultured Solibacteraceae bacterium
CAGCCAGGCCGATGGCTCCATCACCCGCCGTTTTGGCGGCACGGGCCTCGGCCTCAACATCAGCAAGCGCCTGGTGGAGATGATGGGGGGGCAGATCCAGGCCCAGAGCCAGGATGGCCTGGGCAGCACCTTCAGCTTTTCCGTGACCCTGAAGCGGGCGGCCGAGCTGGGGGAAGGGGCGCTTCCACCGGAGGGGAAGGGGCGGCGCAGCCTTCCCGTGGGCGACCACGCCCTGCCCGCGAAGGACCTGGCCCACCAGGACCCGTCCTTCGGGGGTGAGACCGGCGAAGGGGAGTCTTCCCTGCGGGGGGCTCGGGTCCTCCTGGTGGAAGACAACGCCACGAACCGGGAGTTGGCCCTGGAACTGCTCCAGGGGGCTGGCCTGCGGGTCGACCTTGCCGTCAACGGACTGGAAGCCCTTCAGAAGGTGGACGCTGGCCACTACGACGTGGTGTTGATGGATGTCCAGATGCCGGTGATGGATGGCTACGAGGCCACCCAGCGAATCCGGGAGCAGGCCCGGCACCGGGATCTGCCCATCCTCGCCATGACGGCCCACGCCCTGCCGGGCTGCCGCGAGGAATGCCTGGCCGCGGGCATGAACGACCATGTCACCAAGCCCATCGATCCCGCGCAGCTCTTTGCCGCCCTCACCCGCTGGATCGATGTGGAAGGACCCTCCGAGGCCGTGGTCCCGCTGGAAGAGCCCGACCTTCCGGGGCTTCATCGAGCGTCCGCCTTGAAGCGCATGGGGGGCAACCTTGAACTCTTCGAGCGCCTGGTGAAGGGATTCGCCGAGGATTTCCGGCACGAGGGGGAGCATCTCCAGCAGGCCCTGGGCCAGGGAGCCCTGGAAGATCTGGCAGGGCGCATGCACACCCTCCGGGGGGCGGCTGGGAATATCTCGGCCCTGGACGTGGAAGCCCTGGCCCAGCACCTCGAGGATGCCTGCAGGGCCGGAAACCCCCCTGGGGAGGCGCTGGTGGGTGCCTTCCGGCAGGCCCTGGACCAGGTTCTCCAAAGCGCGGATGGGCTGCAGGGGGAAGCGGCCCAGGACAGGGCAGGCCCCCCCTCCCGGGGACACGCCCTGGTGGCGGACGACCATGGGGGTAGCCGGAAGTTGGCCGAGGCCCTTCTGACCCGCCAGGGCCTGTCCGTGGTGGTGGCAGAAGATGGACGGCAGGCCCTGGAGGCGCTCTCCAGTCGCGTCTTCGACATCGTGTTCCTGGATGGCCAGATGCCGGGGCTGGATGGGGCTGCGACCCTGGAGGCCTTCCGGCGCATGGAGCAGGGACGTGCCTCGGGTCGGCACACCCCGGTGGTGGCGCTGACTGGGAAATCCGACGCGGGCGAACGGGAGCGCGCCCTGGCGGCGGGATTCGATGACTACCTTCCCAAACCCCTGGGGGAGGCGGCGCTTCAAGCGGTATTGGCTCGGCTGATCGGGGCCCCCCTTCCGGCGTCCAAGCCCACCGTGTCGGTGGATTGGAATGCCCTCTCCGCGCTCATGGGGGGACCGGAGGCCTTCCGAGACTACCTCCAGATGATCCTGGAGGATTCCCAAGTCCGCCAGATGCGCCTTCACGAAGCCCTTCGGGCTGGAGATCGGGAACGCCTCTCTCGGGAGGCCCACGACCTCAAGTCCAGTGCGGGCATCCTGGGCTTCCAGGACCTCGCACGGCATTGCCATGCGCTTGAGACCCGGGCCCTGGACTGGAGCGAGGCCGAATTGACCAAGTGCGTGACCCGGCTGGATGCCCTTCTGGGGCCTCTGTTCCTGGCCTGCAGGGACTACCCCAGCACGACCACGGAGACCTGAGGGAGGGCGTCCTTCCGAGCCGAGGGCTGGGCGTCCGTGCCCCCCTTCCATCGATAGGGCCCGTGCCGCAGTTCGTCGACCCGCCTTGACGTTTCAAAGGTTCAGGACACCCAGAGGTGACGGGCCTGACACCCTAGGGGTTTCCCGCCGAGGTGGCCCATGCGTCTGCCCATCCTGCTACCCGTTATGGTGGGTGCCCTGACGATCTCAGCAGACACGCCTCCCTTGGTGAAGCTGATGCTCGACCAGCTTCAGCGCCAGAACGCCCTGGTCCTCGTGGTGCTGGAACCGCCCGTGGCGAAAAAGAAGGGCGAGTTGATGGCGCCCGCCACGGGATTCGAACAGTCCCTGCGCAAGGTGCTGCGTTCGGAGACCCTGGCGGACCTCACCATCGAGGTCGTCCCCCTGGGCGCCCCCGAGACGGAGCCGGTGGCGGGATGGGTTCGCACCAGCTTCGATCCAGGTGGTCCTCGGGCCTGGGTGCTCATCGATGCCCAGGGCCGATGTCTCGCCAAGGGCACGGAGGCGCCTCGGCCGGAACGCCTGGCGGAGCAGCTGGCGGGGCAGGGGATCCAAGGCCCCACACGGAAATTGCGGGCCTTTTTGCGGTTGCATCCCAGCCACCTCGAGGCCCGCTGTGCCCTGATGAAGGAACTGAGGAAGATTTCCGAGCGTCGCACCCGCGCACTGTTGAAGGTGGAGACCAAGACCCTCCAGGAGGACATGCGCGAAGGCAAGTTCCGATTCAGCCTGAATGGTCTTCGGATTCCGGATCTGCCCAAGGATGTGCGGTCCCTTGCACCGGAGGAGGATGTGCTCCTCTGGGCGGCCTACGCCAATGAGGTGGATCGAATCTTCAAGGAGGGCCGATGGCAGGAGGCAGAGCTGGCCTTCCAGGATCTGGAGTCCCTGCCCTTGGAACGCTACAGCCCCCTCATGCAGGAGGTCTACCGTCGCCACCTCCCCCTGGTGGAAGCTGCGCTGGAAGCCCGACCCACCTCCAGCGATCTCTGGGGGGTCTGGTCGTGGATGGCCAGGGTGCTGGGGGAACGGCCGGTGCGGCAGCTTCTCGCGCGGCTGGCGCCGGTTCCGGAGGCCTTTCGCGACACCCCATGGCCACCCCGGGCCCTGCGGGACCTGCTGGTGAAGGAAGCCCGGGGAGCCTCGGACTGGAGCGGCCTGAAGGAGGTCCTTCAGCCCCACTGGGAGGAGCAGCGAGACCTGGTGGCAGCGATGAAAGGGAATCGGGGCGTCCAGGCAGGGGGGGGCCTCCAGGGCATGCTGGAGGAGGGCTATGAGACCATCGGCGAGCCTCTCCTGGAGGCCCTCCTTCGCACGGGGGATGTGGGGGCCGCCGAGTCCCTGGGCAGCGAAGTGCTCGGTTGGGAGTGGGAACCTGCTCCCGCCCGCCTGGCGGCCTTGGCCCGCCGCTGCAATCACCCCGAGCTCGCCACCCGCTGGGCCGCCGCCCGGCCTGCCGCCAAGTAAGGGAGCCCCCATGCGTCGCGCCCTCC
>CAZPUI010000661.1:0-3318 GCA_964589695.1 uncultured Solibacteraceae bacterium
GGATGTCTTCCGGCTGGGGGCCCGGGCCACGGCTCCCGGAGGCATGCTCTGGTGCTTCTCCTGCAGCCAGCACCTGGATCGCATCCGCTTCCAGGAGGCGGTGTGGACGGCCCTGCTGGAGGCCGGACGGGAGGCCCGGGTCCTGGGTCACCTGGGCCAGCCCCCGGACCATCCCTACGCCCTCAACCATCCCGAGGGTTTCTACCTCAAGGGACTCTGGCTGGCCCTGGTCTAGCCACGGAAGGACATGGGGGTCTGCTCGGGTGGGTCACAGGTCCACCCCAGGCCCAGGGATCCGGCTATCCTGGGTTACGAGGCATCGTAACCTGATACACACGTTTGGGGGTCCCATGCGCCGTTCCTTGCTTGCTGGCCCATCGCTGCTGGCCCTCTCCCTGGTTTCTGGCCTTCCCGTGCGGGCCGACGAAGGGATGTGGACCTTCGACAACCTGCCCTTGGCCCAGATGAAGGCGAAGTACGGCTTCGCCCCCGATGCCAAGTGGCTGGAGCATGTACGGCTCTCCGCCCTCAATTTTGGGGGCGGGAGTGGTTCCTTCATCAGCAAGGACGGCCTGGTCATCACCAACCACCATGTGGGGCGGGGCGCGGTGCAGCAGGTTTCCGGCCCCGGGGAGAAGGACTACATCAAACTGGGCTTTGTGGCCCGGACCCGCGCCGAGGAGATCAAGTGCCCCAGCCTCACCCTGCGCACCCTCATGCAGATGGAGAACGTCACGGACAAGGTCCAGGCCGCCGTCAAGCCGGGCATGAACGAGAAGCAGGCGGCCGAGGCCCGGGAGGGGGCGCTGACGGCGCTGGCCGAGGCCATGCGCAAGGCCACGGGGCTGGAAGTCCGGCCCATCCGCCTCTACCAGGGCGGTGAGCACTGGCTCTACGCCTTCAAGGTCCACCGGGATGTCCGTTTGGTCATGGCCCCCGAGGCCCAGATCGCCTTCTTTGGCGGCGACCCCGACAACTTCACCTTCCCCCGCCACAACCTGGACTTCACCCTCTTCCGGGTCTACGAGAACGACAAACCCTACAACCCCCCCCACTTCCTGGAATGGGGCGTGGAAGGCGTGCAGACGGGCGACCTCACCTTCGTCATCGGGCATCCGGGCCGCACCCAACGCGGGGAGACCTTTGCCCAGATGAAGTTCCAGCGGGACGTGGGCTTCCCCGTGCGGGTGGCCGCCTCCGAGGCCCGCCGGGCCATGCTCCTGGAGTACGGAAAGCGCAGCCCCGAACACGCCCGGCAGGTGGCCAGCGCGGTGTTCGGGGTGGAGAATGGCCTGAAGTCCACCCATGGCTATTGGGCCGGGCTCAGGAACGCCAAGGCCATGGCGGAGATCGAGCGCAAGGAGAAGGAGCTCCGGGCTAAGGTGGCCAAGGACCCCAAGCTTCAGGCCATGGCGGGGCAAAGCTGGGCCAAGATCGAAGTCGCCCTCAAGGTGATGGAACCCTTGACTCGGGAAGCAGGCTTCGTGAACACGCGCAATTCCAGCGGTCTGGCCCAGGCCCTCAATGTGGTTCGCCTGGTGGAGGAGTCCGCCAAGCCTGCGGACCAGCGCCTGAAGGGCTACCAGAAAGCCGAGGAACTCGAAGCCGCCAAACGGGCCATCGGCCGTGCCCCCCGGGATGCCAACAAGGAGCTGGACGCCTTCCAGTTCCTAAAGGGCCTGGAGGAGCTGAAATCCGGCCTCAAGGCCGAGCACCCCTTCCGCAAGGTGGTGCTGGGCAGCCAGGAACCCGCAGCTGTGGCCAAGGCCCTTCTAGAAAGCACGAAGATCGATGACCCCGCCTTCCGCACCTCGCTGGTGGAGGGTGGGCTTACGGCCCTCAAGGCCACCACAGACCCTATGATCGTCCTGGCCCGCAAGATCGATCCGTTCATGCGAAAGCTCGCCAAGGCGCAGGAGGCCCAGCAGGCCATTATTGCGGAGCACGGGGCCCGCATTGCCAAGGCCCGGTTTGCCGTCTTCGGCAAGAGCCAGTATCCCGATGCCACGGGATCCCTGCGGCTGACCTTTGGTACCGTGGAATGCTACAAGGGCCTGGGTACGGACCTGCAGCCCTTCACCACCTTCCTGGGGCTCTATGACCGTGCCCTGGGCCATGGCCCCAAGGCGGGCAATGGGGCCTGGACCCTGCCGCCCCGGTGGATGGAGAAGCGCAGCGCCCTCAACCTGGACACCTTCTTCAACTTCAGCCACAGCGTGGACATCATCGGTGGCAACAGCGGCAGCCCCGTGGTCAACACCAAGGGGCAGTTCGTGGGCGTCATCTTCGACGGCAACATCACCATGCTGCCGGGCAACTTCTACTACGACGGCAGCAACAACCGGGGCGTGACCCTGGACGGCCGCGCCATCCTCGAATCCCTCAACAAGGTCTACGAGGCCCCCAGCCTCGTGAACGAAATCCTGGGCAAGTGAACCGGAGGTTCCCGTGAAATTGTCAGCCCTCGCCCTTTCCGCCCTTGCCTTCGCCCTGGCCGCCCGCGCCGACGAAGGCATGTGGACCTTCGATAACATCCAGGTGAAGACCCTCAAGCAGAAGTACGGGTTCGAACCCACCCAGGAATGGCTGGACCACCTTCGCCTTTCCAGTCTCCATTGGGGCGGCGCCAGCGGCTCCTTCGTGAGCGCCGATGGCCTGGTGCTCACCAACCACCATGTGGGCCGCGGTTCCATCGGGGCCGTGAGCACCAAGGACAAGGATTACCTGACCCATGGGTTCGTGGCCAAGACCCGGGCCGAGGAGATCAAGGTTCCCAACCTGAGCGTGCGGACCCTGATGGAGATGGAGAATGTCACGGAGAAGGTGATGGCCGCCGTGAAGCCAGGCATGAAGCCCGAAGAGGCCGTGAAGGCCCGGGACAAGGCCCACCAGACCCTGAAGGACGAAATGGCCAAGAAGTGGGGCCTGCAGTGCGACGCCGTGACCTTCTACGAGGGGGGCGAATACTGGGTCTACGGCTACAAACGGCACACGGACCTGCGCCTGGTGGCGGCCCCCGAACTCCAGATGGCCATGTTTGGCGGCGATTTCGACAATTTCACCTACCTGCGCCACAGCCTGGATTTCTGCATCTTCCGGGTCTACGAGAACGATCAGCCGTACAAGCCCAAGCACTTCCTCAAGTGGGGAGAAGAGGGCACCCGGAACGGCGAGCTGACCTTCGTGAGTGGACACCCCGGCCGCACCAGCCGTCAATGGAGCCATGCCCAGATGGCCTTTGAGCGGGACTTCAATGCCCCCCTGAACCTTGAGAACCAGAAACGCCAGATCGAAAGCCTGCGGGCCTATGGCGCCAAG
>CAZPUI010000662.1:0-3305 GCA_964589695.1 uncultured Solibacteraceae bacterium
GGGGCCAGGCTGGGGGTTCGGGGCTCTGCCAGGTGGACCGGGAGCGGGGCCGGGTGGGGCGGGGAAGCGCTCCTAGCCACTTCGTGATGGTCAGCAGCAGCGAGACGGCCCGGCTGCGGGTGCTGGTGGAGACCCAGGACAACTGTCGCATCGCCCAGAAGGATTTGGAGCTGCGGGGGCCTGGGGAATTCTTCGGAACACGCCAGAGCGGTCTGCCCCAGTTCCAGGTGGCGGACCTGGTGCGGGACCGTCACCTCCTGACGAAGTGTCGGGAGGCCGCTGAGAAGGTGGCTCATCGGGGTCTCACCGAATCCCAAGCGGCCTGGCTGCACCAGGAACAGGTGCGGTTGAAACTGGCGGAAATCAGCTGAATCCGACCTTTCTGCCGTGGGCTGGCGGGGCGCTACCATGCCCTATGACCGGTTCTGTGCCTTCGCGATTCCGAGTGCTCTGCGTGTGGGGCTTTCTCGCCCTGGTGTGGGGGTCCAGCTGGTCCGTGCTGAAGGTGGGCTTCCGGGACATTCCCCCCTTCGCCATGCTGGGGGTGAGGATGGGGGTGGCCGCCCTGGCCTGCCTGGTCTGGGTGGGGTTTCGGGGCGGGCTGGTGCTGCCGCCCCGGGGGCAGCGCCACTGGATGCTGCTGTCCCTGACGGGGCAGGGGGTGGTCATGAACGCCCTCCTCTTCTGGGGAGGCAATCGCCTGGATTCCGGGCTCACGGCCCTCCTTTTCGCCACCACGCCCCTTTGGGCCGCGGGGATGGTGACCCTTCTCGGCTGGGAGCGGGTGCGGCCTCGGACGGTGGTGGGCATCGGCCTGGGACTTGCGGGGTTGGCCATCGTGGTGGTGCCCGCCCTCCAGGGAACGGTGGACCTGCCGGGCTTCCTGGCCATCTCCCTGGCGGCCTTGGCTTGCGGGGTCACGGTCTCCATCATCAAGCGGCACAGCGGCAGCTGGGACATTCCCTCGGTGCTCGTGGTGCAGTTTGCCCTCGTGAGTGCCTTCGGCTTCCTCCTGCATCGTTTCACCGCCGAGCCGGCAATGCGCCTGACCCCTTCCGCCCTGTTGGCTGTGGGCTACCTGGCCCTGGTGGCCTCGGTCCTCACCTACGCGGGGGTCTTCTGGCTGTACCGCCACATGAGCGCCATCAGCACCACCATGCTCGTGCTGGCGGATGCCGCCTTTGCGCTGCTCCTGGGGGCGCTGTGGCTGGGGGAGACCATGGGCTGGCGCATCCTGGTGGCGGCCGCCGGTGTCCTGGGGGGCTTCCTGTTGACCCTGGAGTGGGGGCAGGATGGCTCCAGGAGGTAACCTATCCATGTCCACGCCCCAGGATTCCATCGCCGAATTCCTCTCGCAGGGCCCCTATGCCGTGGTGGGTGCCAGCGCCGACCGGAGCAAGTACGGCAACAAGGTCCTTCGCTGTTTCCTGCAGCACGGCTGGGAGGTTCATCCCATCCATCCCAAGCTGGCGGAGGTGGAAGGTTTGAAGGCCTTCGCCACCCTGGCCGAGGTTCCGGTCCAGCTCCGGTGCATCTCCATCATCACGCCCCCCGCCATCACGGAACGGGTGGTGGAGGAGGCCGCCCAGGTGGGGGTGCGCATTGTGTGGATGCAGCCGGGGGCGGAGAGTCCCGCGGCCGTGGCCAGGGCCAAGGCCCTGGGAATGCAGGTCATCGCCGGCGGCCCCTGCCTCCTGGTGGTGGCGGGCTTCCGGGAAACCTACCGCTAGCGGGCCGCTTGAGGCACACTGGAACCATGGCAAAGAGCTTTTACGCGGGCATGGAACTGGACGCTCCCTGTGGGCGCTGCAAGTCGGAGACGGTGCACAGGATCCTCTCCATCACGGATGGCGTCCCCGAAAAGCTCATCTGCAAGGTGTGCAACTCGATCCACAAGTACCGTGCGGATAAGCCCGCCCGGCCTGCCCGCGAGGAGGCTGCCCGGGCGCCCCGCATGGCCACCGTGGGTGCTCCCAAGCCCACCGCCAGTCCCAGTCGCTTCCAGGAACTCATGATCAGCGAGCGGGCAGGTGCCGTGGCCAAGCCCTACAGCGTCGCCGTGCGGTGGGAAGAGGGGCAGTGGCTGGACCACCCCTCCTTCGGCCTGGGCAAAGTTCAGCGGCGGGCCGCCAAGAAGATCGAAGTCCTCTTCCGGGACGGCCTGAAGACCCTGATCAGCGGCTAGGTTCGCCCACCACCTTCTCGGTGAAGTGCAGGTAGCTGAAGCACTCGGGGATGTGGGAGTCGTAGACGCCATGGGGGTTGAGGGCCCAACCGGGGCTTTCGGCCACCGTCCGCCCGTGGTAGCGAAGGGCCTCGAAGCGGGAGAAGGAGGCGCGCAGGGTATCGCCCTCCCGGGGGGGCAGGGTGCGGTTTGCGAAGAGGCGGGCCATGCCCGCCCAGGGGAAGGCCAGTTCCACGGTCCAGCCCTTATCCACGTGGCTGGGATCGTTGAGGCGGCCCTGCACCTGGACGGCGGTCCGGAGCCCCGGGAAGTCCCAGTCCATGAAGGCCCAGCGCTTGCCCCGGGGGTGCTTCCCAATGCGGGAGCCATCCTGGAACCCGCAGAGTACGTCCACGTCCCGGGTGTAGAGATCGAATTCGGGGCGGTCGAAGCGGCTGCCCCGCTTCAGGGCGTCCTGGTAGATGAAGAAGACCTCGTAGACGGTGTTGAGCGCATTGATCTCGAATTCGTAGTAGCAGTCGTCCCCAGCGAAGAAGACCTCCACGTCGTTGTCGAACCAGATGAAGCTATCCCGCTCCGTGAGGGTCGCCCGGACCTGGGGCTCCTCCACCCAGAAGCCCACGTACAGGGCCTCTTCGTCCCACAGGCAGGCCATGCGGGTGTCGAAGAAGCCCGGTTCCCCGGACACCAGGTCCACGAAGCGATGGGAGCGGGGGGCCTGGCGCCACACCGGCTTGTCCAGGTTCCCGTCGAGTTGGATGGGGTCGGGGGTGCGGTGGCACGTGTAATGGGCGAGCCGATCCTCGGATACTCCATAGCGTTCGGTCACGTGGATTCCTCCCTGGGGCGGGGCAATACCAGGAGTGTGAGGGATCGGACCCCCAACTTCCAGATTGGGCGTCAGTCCTTGGGGCAAACCTCGTCATACTAGGCTTGCAATTCATCAGGTTCCCTTCGTTCCCCACCTGCCCTGCGGCATTTCCTGGAGGTCAATCGAATGCGAACACCCTGGACCCATCCCTCGGTCCTCATGCTCCTGCTGGCGGGCTCCCTCCTGTCGGCCCAGGGCCCGCGCCTTTCCGACCACGTGATCGAAAGAAGCCTTCCCAACGGCCTCAAG
>CAZPUI010000663.1:0-3305 GCA_964589695.1 uncultured Solibacteraceae bacterium
AGGTTTTCGGGGATGGCACCACAGTGGACTGGCACGAAGGGCTCGGCGGAATCCGCGCTGAGTCGGTGGATGGCCCGGGCCACAAGCTCCTTGCCCGTGCCGCTCTCCCCGCTCAGGAGGACCGTGGCGCGGGTCCCCGCCGCCGCTCGGACCTTGGCCAAAACCCCAATCATGCTGCTGCTGAGTCCCACGAAACCCAACCCCAGCGCCTGGGAGGCCGTGAGGGGTGCCATATGGACGGCCAGGGGCCGCAGGCCTGGCTGGGGCGGATCGGGCTCCAGGGTCCCCCAACGAACTGAACCCAATTGACCCCAGGCCACCAGCTCCCGGGTCTTCACCACACCGGGCGCGCGAATCAGCAGGGTGGGCAAGGCGCCCACCTCCCCCATCATCCGCACCAGGGCCGGAGGGGGCTCCGGGGCCGCGGCGGATACCACCCACAGGTCCGTGTCGGGGGGGGGCAGCGCCGGCTGGGAGGAACGGTCAAGGGTCAGCTCCCACACCCCGGCCCAGGAGGACTCCAAGCCCTGGGTGGGCTCCCCCAGCGTGGACCAGTGGAGACGTGGCTGACTCGGCATGGTTGACCTCAAGTGTTGGATTCAGGCTAGAACCAAAGGCAGGGCATGCAAGTCAAAAATTTGACATCGCCACCCATCGTTCCTTCGGCATCCAAAGTCCTGATAAGGAGGCTCTGATGGCCTTGACCGAAGCCCCGCCCACTGCCGTGGGCATGCCCCTGCCGGACTTTCACCTCATGGGTGTGGACGGACGCCAGTGGCGCCAGGACGATTTCCGCACCCCCGCCCTTCTGGTGGTGTTCATGTGCAACCACTGTCCCTATGTGCAGGCCGTGGATGACCGGATCAACCAGTTGGCCAAGGACTTTCGCGGACGCTGCGCCCTGGTGGCCATCAATGCCAACGATCCCGCGCAGTACCCCGAGGACAATCTGGAAGCCATGGGCGCCCGGGCCGAGGAGAAGGGCTACGTTTTCCACTACCTCTTCGACGAAACCCAGGACGTGGCCCGAGCCTTCGGGGCCGTGTGCACACCGGATTTTTTCCTTTTCGATGCCCAGCGACGCCTGGCCTACCGTGGCCGCCTGGACGACTCCTGGAAGGACCCCACCCAGGTGCGCCGCCAGGAACTCAGGGAAGCCATTGAAGCCGTCCTTGCAGGCAAGGTCCCCCCCCAACCCAAACCCAGCATGGGCTGCAGCATCAAGTGGTCCCGCCTCGACTGAACGACGAGCGAAGCGAGGAGTGAAGTCGGAGCACGGCCCCCACGGGCCGTGCGTTCGGCGGGAGGCAGGCCTCGACTGAACGACGAGCGAAGCGACGGGGCCCCGTCCGCGGACGTGCGCAGCACGGACGCGGGAGGTCAGCGCAAAGGCGCTGACCGATCCGGGGGTGGTCCCCGTGAAGTCGGAGCACGGCCCCAACGGGCCGTGCGTTCGGCGGGAGGCAGGCCTCGACTGAACGACGAGCGAAGCGACGGGGCCCCGTCCGCGGACGTGTGCAGCATGGACGCGGGAGGTCAGCGCCCATGCGCTGACCGATCCGGGGGTGGTCCCCGTGAAGCCGGAGCGGTGCCCTACACCTCGGCGATGAGTTCGATCTCCACCGCAGCACCCCGGGGGAGCGCAGCCACCTGCACGGTGCTGCGGGCGGGCTTGGCCCCACCGAGCATCCGCTCATAGACCCCATTAAAGGCCCCGAAATCCGCCAGGTTCGTGAGGAACACGGTGGTCTTCACGACCTTGTCCCAACTGGTTCCGGCGGCGGCCAGAACCGCGCTGAGGTTCTTCATCACCTGCTCGGTCTGGGCCTCGATGGAGCCGGTCACCATCTCCATGGTCTCGGGGACCAAGGGGATCTGGCCTGCGGTGTACAGAAGGCTGCCGGTTACCTTCGCCTGGGAGTAGGGACCGATGGCGGCGGGGGCGAGGTCGGAATGGATGGTCTTCATGGCGGCTCCTGGGCTATTTCCAGCGGCGCTTCTTCGGTCGCCAGGCCTGGGGTGTGGATGGAATGGGCGTTTCAAAGGGACTGGGCTCCACCACCTCATTGCCCGTACCTTCGGGAGCTTCGGGATCCTCCAGGTTGCCTATCCCCTCTTCGATTTGACGCTGCACCACCTGGGCCGTGCGGTGCATCAGGGCGGCGAGACAGAGGCTGGCCTCGATGCGCGCATGGGGCAGGGGTCCAAGCTGGACGAACACCGCAGGGTCCGCCGGGATATGGCGGGGGATGGTGATCTCCGGCAGGGTGGCGTTCAGCGTGTCGTACTGGGTCTCCTGGATCCGGAGCCAAGGGTCGAGGACTTCCCGCTTCTGGGTGATGAGGTCCACCAGGGGCACCACCTTTCGGGGCCGACCCCGCTTGCGGGGGGCCGCCTCGGCAGGTGCCACTGTGTCCATGCGCTCCTGAAGGTAGGCCAGCACATCCTCCCGGGTCCGTCCCCGGAGGTCGAAGAGGAGCCAAGGGTCCCGATCCAGAGCCTCGGCCATGATGTAGCAGACCGCAGCCACGTGCTTGCAGGGATTGGCCCAATCGGGGCAGTCGCAGTGGGTCTGGAGCTCCTTGGGCACGCGGGGATAGAGGCTCGAACCCGATTCCCGGAACGTATCGTCCAACCCATGGGGCATTTCCCCCGCCAGAAGGTTGGCCACGAAGCGGCTCTCCTGATGAATCCGATCCAAGGCTTTGGTCCATTGGGAAGGGGTCATGGCAGGGAGCCCGAGGGTCACGTTGTAGGTCTTCCGGCCGTGGACCTTGGCCTGGATTTCACCGGGGCTCACCGTGAAGTGGCTCACGGCCCCCTCTTCGGCGTACTTCTTCCCCCGGGGAAGGCGGTTCTCGAAATCATCCCCCAGCTTTTCCAGGGCCGTAATCCAGAGTCGCCCCCACCACGTCGTGCCGAATCGTTCGCTGGAGTGGATCATGAGATGACTCCGCCTCGCTTGATGGGACGGGGTTTGCGCCGAACCGTGGGGCGCGGCTCGGAGGGCCTTGGCTTGGATTCCTCGGGAAGGGCGAAGACCCCTTCATCCTCGTCGGGCAGCATCACCGGCTCCGGGAGACCCAGGGGTTTCGCAGCCGCGTTTCCGGTTGGCACCGTCTCCCGGGGCACATCGTGGCCATTCTCCTCCTCCTCCATGAGGTCCGTGTCCGTATCCAGGGCCACCAGGCGGCGCAGGGCGTCGTCATCCAGCTCGGTGAGCCAACCTTCGCCGGAACCCACCACCCGGTCCGCCAGGTCCCGCTTGGACTCCAGCATGCCGTCGATCTTCTCCTCCAGGGTGC
>CAZPUI010000664.1:0-3303 GCA_964589695.1 uncultured Solibacteraceae bacterium
GCTTCACCACGTCACTGGAAGCCACACGGCCGGACACCACATGGTAGGTGAGGATGGCCTTCAGCTTGGGAATGTCCTTCAACAGGGCTTCCACCGTGCCCGGAGGCAGTTTGGCGAAGGCCGCATCGGTGGGGGCAAAGACCGTGAAGGGACCCGGCCCCTTCAGGGCTTCCACCAGCCCCGCAGCCTTGAGGGCGGCGGCAAGGGTTTTGAAGGAGCCCGCAGCCACCGCGGTATCCACAAGGTCGGCTTTCGCGTGGCGATTCACGGTGGTGGTGTCCGCAGCGTGGGCCAGGATGGCGGGAACGGACAGGGCTAACGCAAGGCTGTAGCGGTTCATGATCGAGCTCCTTTGGGGGACCCCTTCGTGGGGCTACCTCCTTAACGCAAGGGTTTGGGGTTTGGATGGGAGCCTGCCCAAAAAAAAGCGCCACCCGTTCGTGGTTAACACCTCGACCCAAACCTCCGTCTTGAGGGGACACAGGTCCTAAGCCCCCTCACCCCGGAGCCCACGATGCCTTTTCCCATGGTCTTCCTCCAGAGCCCCACCCCCCCCGCACCCCCGGTGAAGCTCGCCGAGGCCCTGCGCACTTCGGCCCTGGTCTGGCAGTTCAGTGGGCCCGAGGAGGTGAGGGCGCTCCTGGGCACGCCCACCAAGGAGGAGAAGGTCCCGGATGGGGGCATGGAACTCCTGCTCTGCCATTACCCAGGGGACCTGGTGGTGGCCTTCGGGCGTGCGAAGGACACCCAGGGCAGTTATGGCCTCTTGGGGTACATGATCGGGGGGAAGCGGGTCCAGCGCCGCCCCGAGGAGCCCCTGGTGCTGCGCAGCGCCGGGGATCTGGAGCGACTCAACCGCTTCACGGGCCTGCAGAATGTGGACGCCTCCAAGGCCGACCTCCGGGGGTCCGGGGACCTCCTGCGCACCCTGCCCTTCGACACCCTGACCCGCTGGCCGAAGCATGTGCCGGAAGGCTTTGACCCGCGCCGCCTCCTGGAGGAGGGGAAAAACCCCGGCCTGGGGCTCCGGGCCCTCCATGCCCAGGGGATCGATGGCCGGGGCCTGGGCCTAGGGATCATCGACCAGCCCCTGGTGAAAGACCACGCGGAACTCCAGGGTCGACTGGACCTGGTGGCCGAACTGGATGTGCAGGACGTGCCTCCCCAGATGCACGGCCCCGCGGTGACCAGCCTGGCGGCGGGCCGCACCTGCGGGGTGGCCCCCGGAGCCCAGGTGCATATGGTGGCCGTGCCCATGTGGAAGGCCTCCCAGGGCAATGGGTTCTACCTCCAGGCCCTGGAACGTCTGCTGGAGTTGAACCGGACCCAGAAAGCCAACATCCGCGCGGTGAGCATCTCCGATGGGCGCTTCGCCTCCGCCCCCCAGGCGGAGGCCTGGAAGGCCCTGCTGGCCCGGGCGGAGCAGGAGGGGGTTCTGGTCATCACCTGCGACCTCGCCGCCACGGGCCTGGACTATGGCCTGCTGCGGCCCTTGGGGGATCGGGACCGGCCCGAGGGTTACGTCCAGGGAACCTACGGGGGGGACCTGCTGGTACCCGGGGATGGGCGCACCTACGCCAGTCACCTCGGCACGGGGGTCTATGCCCACGCCCCCCAGGGGGGCATGAGCTGGGCGGCCCCATGGCTGGCGGGCCTCGCCACCCTCGGCTTCCAGGTCAACCCGAAGCTCAGCCCCGCCCAGGTGCGAACCTTCCTGGTGCAGAGCGCCACCCCCATGCCCTACGGTCGGGTGGTGAACCCCGCCGCCTTCCTCAACTTGTGCCAAGGTCGATGAACCCGGAGTGTCCATGAGCCCCTACAGCCCTGAAATCCGCCTGGCCTTGCTGCTCGCCTTCTTTGGTTTCGTGCTCTGGCTTGTGAGCCGCAAGGTGCGCAGTGCCTCGGAGCTGCACAAGCTCCACCTGGAGGGCCGGAACCGCCTCCTGGATCGGCTGGGGGACGCCGAGGCCTTCCTGGCCTTCGCCCGCACCCCCGAGGGCCGGGCCCTCCTGGAGGCCCCCCACCTGGACCCCGGTCCCCGCCCAGGGATCCGCCTGCTGCAGATGGGCACCTTCGGCACGGTGCTGGGCTCCTGCCTCCATGTTTCGGGGCGCCTGTGGGGGCTCTCGGACCTCCAGCTCTTCGCCAACTTCGTGCTGTTCATCGGGCTCGGCCTGCTGGCGGCGGCGGGGGCCACCGCCTGGGTCCAGCGCCGCTCCCCCCGCCCCTGAATGGACGAACTCGCCTTCAAGGCCCTCTTCGAGGCCACCCGGGGCCCGCTCCTGGCCTACCTGCGCCAGGCCTCGGGACAGGAGGCCCTGGCGGAGGACCTGCTCCAGGAAACCTTCCTGCGCTGGCTCCACCGCCCGCCCCGGGAATCCCATGAAGGCGCCCAGCGGGCCTGGCTCTTCACCACCGCCAGCCGACTCCTGCGGGACCACTGGCGGAAGGATCGGCGCCTGGGCTGGCTCCCCTGGGGCGACGACGAAGGAGACGCCCTGGAGCCCGCCTGCGAGGCCCCAGGGCCCGATGAGGTGGCCTCCCAGCGCCAGGTGCTGGACCGGGGCTTCCGGGCCCTGAGTCCACGCCAGCGTGCTCTTCTGTGGCTGGCCCACGTGGAGGGTTTCGACCACCACGAACTGGGCCGGGCCCTGGGGCTCTCCCCCGGCAGCGCCCGGGTCCTGCTCCACCGGGCCCGCACCCGCATGACGGCCACCCTCGAAGGCCTTGGCATCCATGGAGCGCACCCATGACCCCCGACGAACTGGACGCCCTGCTCAAGACCCATGGCCTGGCAAAGGCCCAGGCCCCCTGCCCTTTGACCGCTGAAAGACTCCTGCTCAAGGCCCGCCTGGCAGCGGAGGAAGGGCGGCACCAACGGGCCCGGCGCCTCGAATCCTGGGCCTTCCTGGCCGTGGGCAGCCTGCTGGCCCTGGTCCTGGGCGCCGCCCTGCCCCTGTCCGGAATGGCCCTCCTCCTGCCCCTGGCCCTGGGCAGCCTGGCGGTGGGGGCCTTCGTGTGGGGACTGGAAGGGTGGGCGTGAACGCTCGAATCGTCACAAGGCTTTAGGCACCCAGCGCTCCAACACAATGGCCTCCCCAGTGACCTCCGGGATCGTCCTGCGGCCGACTTCTTGGAATCCCTCTCGAATCCAGAAGGCATGCGCCCTGGCATGGGTCTCGAGGGCGGCCAAGCGGCAGCGGTCGCAGCCCCAGGCTGTCGCACCTTCCCAGACCACCTCCAGGGCCTCTTGACCCCCGGGGTCGCGGCCATACACCGTGCGGCAGTACCCCGGAGCAGCCA
>CAZPUI010000665.1:0-3301 GCA_964589695.1 uncultured Solibacteraceae bacterium
GGCATGATCCCCAGGGCCACCGCCGCCAGCCCCGCGTGCTTGGTGAACATCCACACCACGATGGCCAGCAGGGCCAGGGCATCCCCCACGATGGCCACGAAGCCCGAGGAGAACATCTCGTTCAGGTTCTGGACATCGCTTGTCACCCGGGTCATGAGGCGACCCACGGGATTGTGGTGGAAGAAGTGGGTGGACCGCCGCATGAGGTGGGCGAAGAGCGCCTGGCGCAGGTCCAGCATGGCCATCTGGCCGATCCAGGCCAGGAGGGCGAAGCGCACCAGGTGAACCAGGAAGCCCACCAGGAGCAGCCCGAAGAAGGTTGCCACCAAGGCCCCCGACCCCGAGAGGCTGCCCTTGGCCAGGTGATGGTCGATGAGCCGGAGGGTGAATTCGCTGGGCAGCACCTCCAGGAAGGCCCCCACCGCCATCAGCAGGAGCAGAAAGAGGAGGCCCACCCAGTAAGGCCGCAGATACCTCACCAGCCGCAGGAGCAGGTTGTGCTGCATCCGGCGAGAATCCACCTGATCACTTTGGAAGAACGTGCCTGAGGCATGCGCCATGGCCCCATTCTCCCCAGGCCTCCCTGGGGCTGCAACCAAGGGCGTCGCCACTACTTCTGCAGCTTCAGCTTCTGACCCGCCGAGATCCGGTCGGTCTTGAGCTTGTTCCACTTCTTGAGGTCAGCCACCTCCACCCCATGCTGTTCCGCAATGGAGAAAAGGGTTTCACCCCGCTTGGCCACGTGGAACTTGGGCCGGGGCGCGGGAAGGGTGGCCTTGGGCGCCTCCAGCGCGGGGGCCGCGGCAGGGAGGACCACCCGGTCGGTGGCAGGAATGGAAGGAATGACGGGAAGTGCCTCCAGGGGCTTTTCGGACAGGATCTTCTCCCGTGCCTCTGCGGGCATGAGGTCCCGGGCGTCCACGGGGGTGGTGGGGGGCGGGGGCACCTTGAGCCGCAGCCCGACCTTGAACTGGGAGGCCGCAAGGCCATTGGTGCTCAGGAGGTCCGCGCCGCTCACCTTGAAGCGGGCCGCCACCTTGGCCACCGTGTCTCCCTTGCGCACCACATAGGTCTTGAAGTCCAGACGCTTGTTCGTAGGTATGCGCGCCAGGGCGCGCATCATGGCAAGGCCCTGACCCGGGGGCACCCTCAGCTCATATTTTCCCGGCGGCGTGCTGCCCCGGAGCAGCTCAGGGTTCAGGTCCCTCAGGCTTTCCACGTCGGTGTCCGCAAACCGCGCCAGTACCTGGAGGCTGGTCATCTTGTCCACCTCCACGGTCTCGTAGGCGTAGGGCGACATTTGGGGAACCCTCAGACCGTACTTTTCGGGATTCTTGCCCATGATGATGGCGGCGAGGATCTGGGGCACATAGTTCTTCGTCTCGGTGCGAAGGTACCGCGAGCGCACCATGTCCCAGTAGTTCTGGGTGCCCAGGGCCGTGGCAGCCCGGTCCACGGTCAAGGGACCCGCATTGTAGCCCGCCAGGGCCAGGTACCAGTCACCCCGCGTCTCGTACATGCGCTTGAGGTAGCGCGCCGCAGCCCGGGCAGCCTTCACAGGATCGCAGCGTTCATCCACCCAGGCATTGGTCTCCAGTCCATAGATCCGCCCCGTGGCCCGGATGAACTGCCACATGCCCACGGCCTTGGCCCGGCTCCGGGCCTTGTTGGTGAACCCCGATTCAGGGAGTGCCAGGAAGGCCATGTCCTGGGGTACCCCTTCCTCCGCAAAGATCTGGCGGATCATGGGCAAGTAGCGGGTACCCCGGGCCAGGGAGCCCTCCATGAAGCCCCGCTTGGAGGTGCTGAAGAGGTGGATCCACGTGAGCACCTTGTCATTCAAGTCGATGGGGAAATCAAAGGTGACCCCAGCCTCGGCGGCCTCCACCCTGGACAGCTCCGCCCGGAGGTCCTCCCCCGTCAAGGTGACCACTTCCTCCTTCATCTTGAGGCCCGTCTGTTCCTCGCCCTCCTCGTCCTCGAGGGCGGACTGCACGGCCTTGAGACGTTCCAGCAGGACCACCACCTCCTGGCGCTGCAGAAGGGCGGCGGACCAATCGGCCATCACCACATCCGCCTCTTCGCAGCGTTCGGCCGCACGGTCCAGGTTCTGGTCCTTGAGATCCTGCTCCGCAGCCTCCACCAGGCTGCGCAACCGTTGAATGCGTGTCTCGTCCGAGGGCGCCTGCACCCGGATCGGCACCTGGGGCGAAGCCTGCCCCTGCCCGACCCCCCCAAGGGAGGCCAAGAGGAGGAGGCTCCGCCCCAGGCGCGCGGCCCGAATCACCCTAGTGGGTCTCGGTGGCGACGTGGGCCTCGTAGGCGGCGGCGTCCAACAGGTCCGCGTTGAGATCGCCGGTGAGCTTGACCTTGATCATCCAGCCCTTGGCGTAGGGATCCTCGTTCACGAACTCAGGGTGGGCTTCCAGTTCGCCATTCACCTCGATGACTTCACCGGCGGTGGGCATGTAGCACTCCGACACGGTCTTCACGGATTCGACGGTGCCGAATTCATCGCCCGCCTCGAAGGACTCACCCACCTCGGGCAGATCGACGAAGACCACATCGCCCAGGGCCTCGGAGGCATAGGAGGAGATGCCGATGACGGCGGTACCATCGCCGAGTGCCTGTACGAACTCGTGATTCTTGGTGTACTTCATGTCAGCAGGGAACATGGGGTCTCCTTGAAAAACAAATGGGGTTATTTGGCGCGCTTGTAGAAGGGGGTCGGCACGACTTCAGCTTCGCAGGCCTTTCCGCGGATCTCCACCTGGAACCGGGTGCCCACGGCGCTGTGGGCCACGGGGACGAGGGCCAGCCCAAGGTTGCACCCCAGGGTGGGACTGGGGGACGCACTGGTAACGAGGCCAACCTGCGCGCCGTCCACCAGAACCGGGAAGTGATCCCGCGCGATGTCCTTCTTCTCCAGCATCTTGAATCCGACAAGGATCCGCTGGACCCCCTGTTCCTTCTGCTTGAGCAGGGTTTCGCGTCCCAGGAACTCGCCCTTCTGGAGCTTGATGATCCAGCCCAGGTCCGGTTCCAGGGCCGTGATCTGGTCGTCGATCTCATGGCCATAGAGGGCCATCTTGGCCTCCAGGCGCAGGATATTGCGGCAGCCGAGTCCCGTGGGGATGAGGCCGTGGGGCTTGCCGCTCTCCATCAGCTCATTCCAGATCCACTCGGTCTTGTCGGCGGGACTGTAGACCTCGAAGCCATCCTCCCCGGTGTAGCCCGTGCGGGCGATCATCACCGGCAGGCCCTTGAAGTTGCCGAAGGCAAACCAGTAGTACTTGATCTG
>CAZPUI010000666.1:0-3298 GCA_964589695.1 uncultured Solibacteraceae bacterium
TTCCTGCCCAGGGACATGGAGGGGGGGGCGGATGGCGATATCTGGCACCGCTGGGCCCTTCCCCACGGGGTGGCCCTGGTGCGGCTGGCGGCCCGGGCGGTGGCCCGGGACCTTGGATCAGGGCCGCATCCCATGGTGATCATGGATGCCAGTTCGGAGAACGGGGACACGCCCGTGGACCTGGTGCCCAGCCCCCGGGGGCGCCATCCGGGGGCCAGCCACGACGGGGGCCTGAACCTGGACCTGGGGTACTACCTCACGAGCCTTGCGGGGAAGGTCTACACACCCGATTTCGCCGCGGCCACGGAGCACTTCGAACGGCGGCCGGATGGCAGCTGGAAGGATGTGCCCCGCTGCCTGGGACCGGCGGACCGCCTGGACGTGCCCCGCACCGCCCGCTTCCTGTTGGAGTGCTTCCGCATCCACCGGGAAGTCTTTGGGGGGGAACTCCTGGAACAGATCGGGGTGGACTTCCAGGTCCGGCAGCCCGTGCTGGCCCAGGTGGAAGCCTGGGCCCGCACGGGCCGTTTCGGCGCCACGGAGGTCCTGGTGGCGGACATGGGCCGCATCCTCACCAGCGACGAGGCCGAGGGCTGGGCCAGCACCCACCACCACCACATGCACCTGCGGCTCCAGGACCTCCCGCCCCTGGGTCGCCACCGGGCGGCGCTGGAGGCCCTGGGGGCCCGGGCGCGCCGGGAGGCGGCCGAGCTTCGGGAGGGGAAGGGGCCTTGGCTCTCCGTGGTGGCCCATAGCGTGGATCTGTCCAGGAGCCTGGAGGCGGAACTGGTGGGGCTCTCCGGGGAGGTGCGGGACCTGCGCTTCCGGGTCCAAGGTGGCCCTTGGAGAGGCGCGCAGCCGGGGGATCCCCGGAATCGCGCCGTGCTGACCCTCCCGGTCAAGGCGGGCAAGGTCCAGGTGGAGGCGGAGTTCCGTGGGGCCGACGGAAGCCCTCACTCCCTGGCGGCGGACCTGGACCTTCCCCCCCAGGATCCACGCCTGGTGGTGAGGGTGGAGGCCTCGGCGCTGGGGGCCGAGGTCACCGTGGAAGGGGGTCGTCTCCGGCTGCGCCCCCGCATGCCCCAGGCCTACGGGGCCTGGGTGACGGAGACGGCTTTCCTGGTGCATCGGCTGAACCGTGAACCGGAGAAGGTCCTCGTGGCCGGTGACGAGGTGGTGCTGGAGGGCGAGGACCTGCAGCGGGTGGACCTGCGGGTGCTCTGCTCCGGGCGGCGGGCCCTGACTGTGCCGGTGTTCCTGGGGGCCAGGCCGAACTAGCTGTCCTTGGCCCCCTCTCGGGACGAACCCGACAAGGCCGACCGAAGGGGCTCCGGGGGGCCCCGAGGTCGGCCTTCAACGTCAGGCTACAGCCGCTGGCGGATCTCCTCGGCCTCTTCCTCGGAATTGCCTTCCTTGCGGAAGCGATCGATGAGGTTGTCCAGTTCGATGTAGCGGTCCGCGGCGTCCATGACCCGGTTGGCCATGGCGCTGCGGAAACCGGCCACTTCAATGCGCACGCCGCGGGTGGCCAGGTTCTGCAGGGGGTAGGCGAAGTCCTCGTCATCGCTCACGAGGATCACCAGGTCCACCTTGTCGGCATAGGCCAGCATGTCCGTGGTGATCTCGACTTCCAGTCGGGCCCTTCGCTGCCCGTCCCGCTCGGGTCTCACGGGCTTCTGCACCACCCGGAAACCGTTGCGGCGCATCCAGTGGAGGAAGCCCCGCTGGCGGTCCGCCCCCTCGTCCACCCCGGTGTAGAAGAAGGCGCGCAGCAGTTCCCGATCGCGACCCACGAGCACCTGGAGCAGGCGGGTATAGTCCACTTCGAAGCCCAGCTGCCGGGCGGAATGGAACAGGTTGTTGCCGTCGATGAAAATGGCACAGCGCATCATGGATGGGCCTCGGAACACCAGATTGGGTTCAGGAAAAGGGAGCGGTCTCCCTGGGGTCTGAAAAGGTCCGACCAGGGCCGGATGCCCCATGATGACGCATTCGGAGCAGGCGAACAACGACGCGGGGGCCTAGCGCACCTTCTGCAGCAACTCCCGGGCCGGGGCCAGGTCCGGGCAGAGGGCCAGGGCTTTCCTGGCCCATTCCCGGGCCCGATCCTTGGCCTCGGAATCCCCCAGCAGGGTCCAGCGCAGCCGGGCGGCCTCCCCCCGGGCCCAGAGCAGTTCAGGGGCATCGGCCTTTACGGCCAGGCCCCGTTGGGTGGCGGCCTCCGCGCGGGAGAGTCCCGCCGCCACCTGGCCTTTGGCGCTGGTTGCCTCCAGCAGCCCCAGGCGGGCTTCCGCCAGGGCGATCCGCCAGTCTGTGGGGTTCAGGCGGCGGGCTTCCCGCAGCACCTGGGCTGCAGTGGCAAGTGAGGGGGCGGTGTCCTCGTCCTTCGAGGCCCGTTCCACGGCCTGCATAAGGTACGCTTCGCACAGCCCAAGCTGGCTGCGGAAATGGTCGGGGCGGATGGCCACCGCACGCCGGCCTCCCTGGAGGGCCTGCTCGATCGCACTCCCGGCGGGCTGCCCCCGGCCCATTCGGACCTGTGCCTCCAGGGCGTGGAGCAGGGGCAGGTGGAAGTAGGGATAGACGCAGTCGGGCTTCTTGGCCACCGCCTGGTTCAGCTGATCGATCCCGCGCCGGAGGGTGCCCAGGGGATCCCGGCCCGTCCACCATTCCCAGTTCGCCTGGATGAGGAGTGATTCTCCGTGGAGGGTGTTGTTGTAGAAGTAGCCATCCACCCCTTTGAGGGGCGTAACGAGCAGCTCGGCGCGCTGGATCTGGGGCCGCGGGTCCAGCCCATGCTGGCCTCGATACCGGGCCAGGGTGTTCAGGCTCTCGGCTTCATCCGCTGAGTGATATGCAGGAAGGTTCATGGTCTTCGCAAGGATGGGAAGTGGATCCTCGCCCCTCCGCCAGCGGGACTCACCAAGCAACCACAGCAGGACGATCCTCTGGGGTTCCAGATAGGCCGGAACCTGCAGCTCGGACTGAGCCTCCTTCAGTTGTGCAAGCAACCGATGGCACAGCGTCTGCGTGTCCTCTCCCCTGGAAAGACGAAAAAGGACTTCCCGAACACCGCTCATCATCCGCTCGCGCCAAAGGTGCCCGTCCGCCGGCTGGATAAGACAAGCCTTTTCAAAGATCGCATTGGCCTCCAGGAACGTTTCCAGGGAGGGGCGGCCCCCTTCGCTGGCCTGGACGGCCAGGAAGGTCAGCAAGCCCATCCGCTGGGGTAGATGTCGACATCGCTGCGGGCCAGTTCCTGGGCCTTCTTCAGGGCGGCATCCTCCCCCTGGAGTAG
>CAZPUI010000667.1:0-904 GCA_964589695.1 uncultured Solibacteraceae bacterium
CCGGGGTTTATTCCTGGGTGGCCCGGTTCGCCGGTAGGATCGATTCCACCGAGGCCCACCATGAACGATCTGGAAGCTTCCATCCTCGCGTCCTTGGATGGGGAGGACCCCCGACTCCTGCCCTACCTGCCCGAGCTCCTGGCGGACCTGGATGACCTGGGGGCGGATCCCGCCGTGATCGCCGGGCTGCTGGGCCAGGCCCACCTTCCGCCCCGGACCCGGATCCTGGACTTGGGCTGCGGCAAGGGCTCCGTCTCCCTGCACCTGCTCCAGGCGCATCCCTGGAGCGCCCTGGGGTTGGATGGCCTGCCCGCCTTCGTGGCCCGGGCGCGGGAAAGGGCCCAGGCGCTTGGCCTCGCCTCCCGTGCCCGCTTCGAGGTGGTGGACATCCGCACCTGGCCGGGGGAGGGCCGCTTCGACGCCATCATCCTGGGGGCCATCGGTCCCGTGCTGGGGGACACCGCCGAGACCCTGCACCGGGTGAGCCCCTGGCTGGCGCCTTCGGGCGTGGTGGTGGTGGACGAGGTGTACCTGCCGGACGGGCGGCCCAGCCGAAACGCGGCCTAAAACCGGACCCGGGCGGACCCCGTGAAGGCCCTTCACGGCGCCGGGTTCCAGATCCCCGGGGAAGCCTGGGGCGGCCCGGACCGGGACGAGGGGTTCCCGGCCATGTTCCGGGCCGGTCATCCACAGAAGAATAGTGTCTGACTGCATTTGTAAGTGGAAAACTGCTTTTCGCCCGGCGGCCGCGGAATATGATCGCGTCATGACCAAGTTGCCTCTCAACGTTGATCTGGCGCGGCTCAGGCAGTTTTTGAATGCACTGGAATCCGATGCGCAGATCACGCTTGGCGGTGTCGATCTTCGCGCTCATGAAATCGAAGATTTAAAACGCGAGATTGCT
>CAZPUI010000667.1:914-3281 GCA_964589695.1 uncultured Solibacteraceae bacterium
TTCCGCCCTGGGCGCGATGGGCTCGCCCGCGGGTACCCTGACGGGGCCCCCCTCTTCCGGGCCTATGTGGCCAAACAGGCCCAGGAGTTTGAGATCCTGGCGGAGGAGATCGTGGATGTGACCCTGCTGCTGGGGCGCCCCTGTCCGGTCCCCGCATCCGAGTTCTCCAGTGAGTCCCTCCACCTTCCCTCCACGGAGTTGCCATGATGCTTCGCCCCTTGCTCCTGCTCTTCTCCTCCCTCCTCCTCTGGGCCCAGGCGCCGGGAGGGGCGAACATGGCCTGGCAGATGCAGCAGCAGCAACAGCAGGCCCAACAGATGATGCATTTGCAGCGCCAGATGATGCAGATGGTGCAGCAGCAGCTATCCCAGCAACGGATGCAGATGCAGATGCAGGCTATGCACATGGCCCAGACCCAAGCCTCTCTGCAGCGCCGGCAGGATCGGCAGGAAGCCATGGCCCGCAGGGCCGTGGCCATGCCCCCGCCGCTTCTGGGCAAGCCTTCGGGGGAGACCTGGAAGGTGTGGCTGGGTCCGAACGGGTTCTTCCCGGCCTTCGATGGGACCCACCTGGCGGTCATCAATCCCAAACCGCGCTTGGTTGAGGGGGTGGATCTGGCCAGCGGCAAGGAGTTATGGTCGGCCGCGTTGCCCGAGAAACTGGCCTTGAACCCCACCCTCGTGAACGGTTCCCTGGTCTATATCACGCGAAAATTCGAGGTACTTGCTTTGGATCCCCGCACCGGGGCCATCCAGGCGAAGGTTCCATTGGATCCCTTGGAGACCAGCGGCTGGGACAACCATGACCTGGCCCTGTACCCGGCCGTGGAGGGTGATCGCATGTTCCTGGCCACCTATGGCAGGGATGCCACGGGGGCCACAGGCTGGATCTACGCCATTGAAGTGCCCGCGGGAAAAATCCTCTGGAAGCGCGCCTTTGGGGGGGGGGCCGATCTGATGCCCGTGCTCCACGAAGGCCGCCTGGTGGTGGGGGGCCGGGGACGCCTGGAGGCCCTGGATCCTTCGGACGGAAAGCTGATCTGGGAGCGCACCCTCCCGGCGCCTTCCCGCCTGCAGGACGGTGCCTTGCTGGGCGCCCGGCTGACCGTGCTCGATGACGAAGGGCTCCACTGTGTGGACCTCGCCAAGGGGGAGATCGCCTGGTCCATCCCCCTGGGCGGACGGCCCTTGATCCAGGCCACGGGCGAGCGGTTCCTGTTCACCGAATGGAGGGGGGTCTTCGCGCGCCGAGAATGGCTCGTGGCCGTGGAGGCGGCCACGGGGAAGAGGGTCTGGGACATGAAGCTCACCCGCGCCTGGATGCCCTGGGTCCACGAGGGGCGTGTGTTGTGTACAGAAGGCGAGAAGGTCATGGCCCTCGAGGCGGCCACGGGCAAGGTCCAATGGAGCCGCACCCTTCCCGCGTCTCCCACGGTGCCCTTGACCCCCTTCGGGGAGGCCGTGTACGCGCTGTGCCACGTCAAGAAACAAGGGCTCCTGCAGGCCTTGAAACTGGCGGACGGGAGCCCGGTGTGGGAAGCCACCGTTCCCAAGGCCGAAGGAGGCAGCATGCTCTTCCTGACAGATCAGGGATTCCTCATGACGGATGAATACGGCTGGTTGAAGTCCCTGAAATGACCCGCCCGGCCCGCCGCCGTCCTACCATGGGACTTCACCTCGGAGTTCCCATGATCCTGAAGTCCCTTTCGCTGGTGGCGGCCCTGGTGGTGTCGGGTCAGGTCCTGGAGGCCTGCACCAACATCCTGGTGACCAAGGGGGCCAGCAAGCACGGCGCCACCCTGCTGACCTACACGGACGACAGCCATTTCCGCTACGGGGAGCTCTTTTTTCGTCCTCGACTCACCCATGGCCCCGGGGCCATGAGGGATGTTCTGGATTGGGGCAATAGCCAATTCCGGGGCCGCATCCCCGAGCCCCGGGAGACCTACCGCCGGGTGGGCAACATGAACGAGTTCCAGGTGGCCATTGGCGAGACCACCTTCGGGGGGCGCAAGGAACTGGCGGGGTCGGGGATGCTGGACTACGGCAGCCTGATCTACATCGCCCTGGAGCGGGCGAAGACCGCCCGGGAGGCCATCCAGGTCATCACATCGCTGGTGGCCCAGTTCGGCTACGGTTCCGATGGCGAGAGCATCTCCATCTGCGATCCCAACGAGGCCTGGATCCTGGAGATCATGGGCAAGGGCAAGGCGGACAAAGGCGCCGTGTGGGTGGCCCAGAAGCTGCCGGAGGGCACCATCAGCGCCCACGCCAACCAGGCCCACATTCGCCAGTTCCCCCTGGACGATCCCAGCACCTGCCGCTACAGCAAGGATGTCATTTCCTTTGCCCGGGAGAAGGGCTACTT
>CAZPUI010000668.1:0-3280 GCA_964589695.1 uncultured Solibacteraceae bacterium
CAAGGGGGAGCCGGGCTGGACCCAGGCCCTGGCCGCGGTGGAAGCCGCCGGGGCCCTGGAGCGCGTGCTCTTCAGCAGCTTCGAGCCCAGCGAGGTGCTCCAGCTCTGGGCCCAGTGTCCCTCGGCCCGCTGCGGGTTCCTGTGGGAAGCCGAGGAAGCCGTGGAGCTCGACGAAGGATCCCTGGCGGACCTTCCCCCTTCCCTCATGCTCCATCTGCCCCTGGGGGAATGCCTTGCCCGGCCCGAGTTCTGGAAGCCCCACGCCGCTCGCCTTGTGGTGTGGGACCTGGCGCGACCCGACCAGGCCGATGCCCTGGGCTTCGAACCCGCCATTCTCATCGTGGATGGATGCTGATCCTCTCCACGTCCAGCGGAGCCCAAGCAAAACCCTGTTGTCCACCTCACCGAACCGGTGCTCGGGGAGCCGTCCTTCATGCCTGGATCATCGGATGCGGCCTTGGCCAAGGGCTAGGCCTGGGGGACCACCCAGGGAGGTTGTCCAGTGTCAGATTGTTGTGCATTGACTCTTTCGGACCTTGAGGTCCACAATTCGATTTCTTCAGGAGCATTGCCATGCCCCTCTTCGCGCCCCTCCTGGTGATGCTCACGGTGGCCATCCTGCTTCCAGCGGTCATCTGGACCCTGGGGCGCCTGCTGCGACCCCACCGGCCCAACCCCGTGAAGACGGCCAGCTACGAATGCGGTCTCGTCAGTGTGGGGGACGCCCGGGAGAAACTCAGCGTCCGCTACTACCTGGTGGCGGTCATGTTCCTGGTGTTCGATGTGGAAACGGTTTTCCTCATGCCCTGGGCCATTCAGGCCAGGGAATTGGCTTTCTTCGGTCTCATCGAGATCGGCATGTTCATGTTCCTGCTCCTGTTTGGCTACGGCTACATCTGGAGCAAGGGCGCGCTGGACTGGGAATAGGACCGACCATGACACAGACCTTCCCCACCGCCATGGAGAACCTGCTCATCACCACCAAGGTGGAGCGGGTCATCAACTGGTCCCGCGCCACCAGCGTGTGGCCCGTAACCTTCGGCCTGGCCTGCTGCGCCATCGAGATGATGGCTGCCGGCGCCAGCCGCTTCGACTTCGACCGCTTCGGTGCCGGCATCTTCCGGGCCTCCCCCCGGCAGGCGGATCTGATGATCGTGGCGGGCACAGTCACCTACAAGATGGCGCCCGTGATCAAGATGCTCTACGAGCAGATGGCCGAACCCAAGTGGGTCATCGCCATGGGCTCCTGCGCCACCTGCGGCGGGCCCTTCGACACGTACCACACGATCCAAGGGGTGGACAAGATTGTCCCCGTGGATGTCTACATCCCCGGGTGTCCCCCTCGCCCCGAGGCCCTGCTGTACGGCTTCATGATGCTGCAGGACAAGATCATGCAGAGCAGCGCCGCGGACCACTACCGCAACCTCTTCGAGCCCGCGGAGTGACCATGACCATCCCCGTGAACTTCGACGCACCGAACCGCAAGGTCACCCTGCCCACCACCGTGCCCCTACCGGGACTCAGGGCCTACCTGGCCGATCAGAAGGCCCAGGCTGCGGCGGAGGAGGCGAAGTGGGCCAAGCAGCTGGCGGATTTTGAAAAGGCCAAGGCCGCCGCCGAGGCCGAGGGCAAGGAGCCCCCCAAGGCCCCCGTGCGGGCCGCCGCCAAAAAGGAGGACGGCCTGGCCTTCCCCGTGCCCACCGAGCCCAAGGATCCCCACCTGGTGCGCCTGGTGGAGCTGCTGGGCGACGCGGTGGAGGAGGCCTTCGAGCTGGCGGGGGAGCTGACCTGCCAGGTTCGGAAGGAGACCATCCTCCAGGCCCTGCGCACGACCAAGGAAGATCTTGAGCTTCGCTTCGAGATGCTCACGGATGCCACCGCCGTGCACTATCCAGCGGCCAAGGACTTCGCCTTCGCCGTGGTCTACCACCTCAGCTCCCTCAGTCGCCACCAGCGGTTGCGCCTGCGGATCCTCATCCCCGAGGGCTTCGAGCCCGAGAGTTCGGTGCCCGTGTACCCCAGCGGCAACTGGCTGGAGCGGGAGATCTACGACATGTTCGGGATCCGCTTCAAGCACCATCCGGACATGACCCGCATCCTCTGCCCCGAGGGCTGGGAGGGCCATCCCCTGCGCAAGGAATACCCCACCGTGGGCCTGGGCCAGCGGGACATCGACCTGCGGGAGGATCGCTCCGGTCGTCTCCACCAGATCGCCCTGGAGAAGGCCGGCAACCTCGGCATCAACCTCAAGCCCCCCGTGGCGGATTGAGGAGACCCTAGATGATCAAGTCATTCCCACCCTTCAGCGCGGCCTCCATGCCCTTCCCACCGTCATCCCGCGCTGCCGCGCTGAGTCCAGGAGCCTGACCGTGTTCAAACACCACGAGATGGAGATCAACCTGGGGCCCCAGCATCCCTCCACCCACGGCGTGATGCGTCTGAAGCTGACCCTGGATGGTGAAACCGTGACCAGCTGCAGGCCCGTCATCGGCTACCTGCACCGGGGGGTGGAGAAGGTCTGCGAGAACAAGACCTACCACCAGGGACAGATCTGGACCGACCGCACCGACTACACCTCCGCGGTGGCCAACAACCTGGGCTGGGCGGAGGCGGTGGAACGCCTCCATGGCATCACCGTGCCCCGGCGGGCCCAGTACCTCCGCACCATGCTGGCGGAACTCAACCGTCTGGCCTCCCACCTGATCTGGCTGGCCACCCATGCCCTGGACATCGGGGCCATGACGGTCTTCCTCTATGCTTTCCGGGACCGGGAGGACATCCTCGATATGTTCGAGGCCTTCACCGGGGGAAGGCTCACCACCACGGCCCTGCGCATCGGGGGCTTCAAGGACGACATGCCTCCGGGCTTCGCCGAGAAGGTGAAGGCATTCCTGGCCAAGCTTCCCACGGGCATCGAGGAGTACGAGACCCTGCTCACGGAGAACCGCATCTGGCGCAAACGCACTGTGGGGGTGGCACTGCTCTCCGCCGAACAAGCCATCGCCCTGGGGGTGACCGGGCCCGTGCTGCGGGCGGCGGGCGTTCCCTTCGACATCCGCAAGGCCTCGCCCTATGCGGCCTATGGCGAAATGGACTTCGAGGTGCCCACCCGCACTGAGGCGGACACCTACGCCCGGTACTTGGTGCGCATGGAGGAGATGCGCCAGAGCTGCCGCATCGTCCAACAGTGCCTGGATGGCCTGCCGGAGGGGCCCGTGATGGCCAAGATTCCCAAAATTCTGAAGAGCGAGGTGGGGGAGGTCTATGCCGCCTCCGAAGC
>CAZPUI010000669.1:0-3277 GCA_964589695.1 uncultured Solibacteraceae bacterium
GTGGATGGGCAAGGGCCCAATGGGCACCGGGCTGTTCCGCAGGAGCCATTCCCGGGTCTCGTGGATATTTGCGGCGGTGCTGAGGTCCATGACCGTGTCGGCCCCCCAGCGCACGGACCAGGTCATCTTCTCCACCTCTTCCTCGATGGTGGAGGCCACGGAGGAATTGCCGATGTTGGCGTTGATCTTCACGAGGAAGGCCCGGCCGATGATCATGGGCTCCGCTTCGGGGTGATTGAGGTTGGACACCAGCACCGCCCGACCGCGGGCGATTTCCTGGCGCACGAACTCGGGGGTGATGTGGCTCGATGCATCCCGACCCAGGTTCTCCCGGATGGCCACGAACTCCATCTCCGGCGTGATCATGCCCTGTCGTGCGTAGTGGAGTTGGGTCACACACCGCCCTGGCTTGGCCCGCAGCACGGGTCGAGTGGCCTTGAACCGGATAGCCTCGAGTTCGGTGTCCCGCTCGCGGAGCACGCGGTAGAGGCTGCTGGGCCGATCCAGCGGTTCCGCATCCCCCCGTTCCAGAATCCATGGTAGACGCAGGGGCGGCAACCCCTTCTCGAGGTCGATGGGACATCCACTGTCGGTGTACGGCCCCGAGGTGTCGTAGAGCAGCACGGGATCGTTGGCGACCGTCGAGCCGTCGTGGAGGCGCGTGGGGGCGAGGGAGACCTGGCGAAAAGGGACTTTTAGGTCAGGACGCGAGCCTTGGAGGTAGATCTTCTGGGAGGCGGGAAAGGGGGTCTTGCAGATTTCCAGAATGGATTCCCGGACAACGGGGTGGGTGGCGTCTGTCATTGCAACTCCAGGAAGGGCCCTGAACCTTGATTCTTGGCCGTGGGGCGAGTGTAACACCGCCAAGACTAATCACCTGGACGGTGGGGTCGATAAGGCCTTGGACTGAACCACCACCCCGGGGGTGACATGCCCGAGAAATCTAGGCAAGACCAGAAGGCCATCCCGGATCAATTGATCCAGATCGCCAATGAACAGGAAGGAGGGGCAGAACGTGTGCTCTCCCAGATCGAGGTTGTGCAGAACAGCTTCGAGGAGATCCAGAACCTGGTGAGGGAGTGCACCACCATCCTGGCCCGACTCATTCCACCCTCCCCGGAACTCGAGGACCTCATCGCCCGAATGGAGTCCATCACCCTTCACGCAGACAACGGGATGTACAACGTCCAGGGGGTCTATGACCTCTTCCAATACCAGGATGTGGTGCGCCAGAAGCTGGAAAAGGTGGGCCACCGCCTTATCGAGGTCTCCGAATACATCCTTCACAACCTGGGCGCCCAGGATTCCTCGGCCCATGCCTCAGCCACCCCAGGGCGGGATATCCTCGAGCGCAGGGCCCAGGAACCCGACCAGGTCAAGGGGGATGCCGACGCCATCATCTCGGAGTTTTTTGCAAAGATGCGCCCTCCGAAACCACCCGCCAAGTGATCAACTGTGGGCACCCGTGATACAAGGTGATATTTTCGCACTCCCGCGTCCCACAAGGCGATAAGATGGTGCCTCCACGGAGTGCACCATGCCCCTCCTTCGACGCGTCACCGCAAGCCTCTTCCTGAGCTCCCTGCTCTGGGCCCAGACCCCTCCCGAGGATCCTGTGGTCAAGGCTCGCAACCAGAGAGGACAAACCTCTTCGAATCCCGGGGACCTGCCCCCCGTGCCTCGCACGGTGATGGAACCCCCACCCCTTCCTCCGCCCGAAGCCCATCACAAGGATCTGCGCAAGGCCGCACCCAAAAAGGGGAAAGGCACCAAAACCAAGGCCGCCCCAGCGAAGACCGGCAAGGCCAAGGCCGCGAAGCCCGTGCGCACGAAGAAGCGGAAGTAGCCATGACGATCAGGAAACTTGGCGTACTTACCTCCGGTGGAGATGCACCGGGCATGAATGCGGCCATCCGGGCCGTGGTCCGGCAGGCCAACAGCTTTGGCGTGGAATGCTACGGCATCTACCGAGGGTTCCAGGGGTTGGTGGACAACGACTGGAGGCCCTTCACCACCCGCCAGTGCGCCAACATCCTGCAGCGGGGAGGGACGGTGCTCAACACGGCCCGCTGCGAAGCCTGGAAGATTCCCGCGGTTCGGGCCCAGGCCGCGAGGGACCTTCGGGATGCGGGCATCGACGGTCTGGTGGTCATCGGTGGCGATGGCAGCTTCACCGGGGCCCTCCTTCTACACCAGGAGCACGGTGTGCCCGTGGCCGGCATTCCCGGAACCATCGACAATGACCTGCCCCCACGGACCGCACCCTTGGCTTCGACACCGCCCTGAACACCGCCGTGGGCGCCATCGACAAGATTCGAGACACCGCCAGCTCCCACGAACGCCTCTTTCTGGTGGAAGTCATGGGGCGGAGTTCGGGCATGATCGCGGTCCACACCGCCATCGCCTGCGGGGCCGAAGCCGTGCTCTACCCCGAGTCCCAGAACGACAGTTTCGAAGCCCTGGTGGGGCTCCTCCGCGCTGGCTGGGAACGGGGGAAGCGTTCCTCCATCGTGGTGGTGGCCGAAGGGGACCAGCTGGGGAACGCCTACACGGTGGGTGAACGCCTCCGCCAGGACTACCACCTGGACCTGAGGGTGGTGGTCCTGGGCCATATCCAACGCGGAGGGAGTCCCACAGCCCTGGACCGCATCTATGGCAGCCGCTGGGGCGCCGAGGCCGTCCGCCGCCTGGTGGAGGGCGAATCGGCCTTCTACATGGGGGTCAAGCGCAACCAGTTGGTGGCCATTCCCCTGGCGCAGGTTCAGGACCCGAAGCCCGAACCCCTGGCGGAACTGGCGGGCCTGGTCAACGTCCTCTCCCGGTAGGGGAAGGGATAAGCTGAAGGTCCCCCGCGGCCGGAGGGTACCTGGAGTGGACGTCATGAAACACGAAACAGTGGCCGTCGTCATGGCTGGAGGCCGAGGGACTCGATTCTGGCCTTGGTCCCGGGAGCTTCGCCCCAAGCAGTTCCTCTCCATGGTGGGAGACCGGAGCCTGCTGCGGCAGACGGTGGCGCGCCTGGAACCCGACTATCCCATCCACAGGGTCTACATCCTCACCACCGAGGCCCTGGCCGAGGCCACCCGCGCCGAGCTTCCTGAATTGCCCCCCGAGAACGTCCTCATTGAACCCGAGGGTCGCAACACGGCTCCCTGCCTGGCCCTGGCCCTGGTCCAGCTGGAGCGGAAGCACCCCGGCGCCACCATGGCGGTGCTGTCCGCGGACCACTGGATCGGTGATGAAGCCCTGTTTCGCGCGGACCTTCACCTGGCCGCCC
>CAZPUI010000670.1:0-3270 GCA_964589695.1 uncultured Solibacteraceae bacterium
TGCACCAGACCCTGGTGGGAACCCAGGTGCTGGTGGACGTGCTGCTCACCGCCATTCCCTGGCAGGGGAAATGGATCCTCCACACCTCCTGGCGCGATCTTTCGGAGCGGGAAAAGGCGGAAGCCGAGCGGCGGAACATGGAAGCCCAGATGCTCCAGACCCAGAAGCTGGAAAGCCTGGGTGTGCTGGCGGGGGGCATTGCCCATGATTTCAACAACCTCCTCACGGCCATCCTGGGCAACCTCAACCTGGCCCAGGTCCAGATGGACCCCGGGGCCCCAGCCCGCCCCTACCTGGACAGCGCCGAGCGCACCCTCATCAAGGCTTCGGACCTCACCAAGCAAATGCTCGCCTACTCGGGCAAGGGGAGGTTCGTGGTGAAGCGCCACGACCTTAATGCCGTGGTGCGGGAGATGACCCACCTGCTCCAGGTCTCCATCCCGAAGAAAGCGCGCCTGAGCTTCGATCTCACCCCGGAACTGCCGGCGGTGGAGGCGGATGTGGCCCAAATCCAGCAGGTGCTCCTGAACCTTGTGACGAATGCCGCGGACGCCCTCGGGGAGGAGGAGGGCACCATCGTGCTGGCCACCCGAATGGAGCATCTGGAGGCCGAGGCCCTGGGTCCCCTCGCCCGGGGCAGCCGGATGCGACCCGGCCCCCACGTGGTGCTGGAGGCCAAGGACTCAGGCTGCGGCATGGACGGGCATGTCCTGGCCAGGATCTTCGACCCCTTCTTCACCACCAAGCACAGCGGTCGAGGCCTGGGACTCTCCGCCATGCTGGGCATCCTGAGGGCCCACCGCGCGGGCATCGAAATCGAAAGCAGCCCCGGCGAAGGCTCCCGGTTCAGACTCTTCTTCCCCACCGCCGAAGGCCCCGCCGATGAGCCCAAGGCTCCCTCCACCACCACCCGTCCCGTCCTGGAGGGTCGGGTGTTGCTGGTGGACGACGAACCGGTGGTCCTGGAGGCGGCCCAGGGTGCCCTGGAATGCCTCGGTTTCGAGGTCCTCACGGCCAAGGATGGACTGGAAGCCCTGGAATGCCTGCAGGGGGGCGCCCAGGTGAACCTTGTCTTCATGGACCTTTCCATGCCCAGGATGGACGGTCGGGAGGCCTTCCTTGCCATGCGAAAAAGGGTTCCCGACCTGCGGGTCGTCCTCACCAGCGGCTACGACGAAAGGGACTCCCTCAAGGACCTCGTCGGCAAGGGCCTGGCGGGATTCCTCCAGAAACCCTACCGGCTGGAGGAGCTCAGGCGGACCCTGGAGCGCGCCCTGGCGGGGTCATGAGGCGAGGGCCCTTGGGCAATCCAGGGGTGCTTCCAAATTTCGAAAAAAAATCACGTTAAGGAACGTACAAGAAAATTCAACCTAGGCTGGTATCGCACCCGGTCCTCGAGACCATCCAAGCTTGGAAGAACACCGTGCATCCTGTCGATCGCAGGATCCACCTCGTACCGCGTCAGGTCCTGACAAAGGGCCATCTCTTTACCAACTTCAACCCCTCAAATTTAAAAAGAAAAGGAACTGTATTATGTCCAAACTGTCGAAGCTCTCCCTCTCAAAGGAAACCGTGACGTTGCTTAACGACACTCAGAATATTGAAGTTGTTGGAGGCAGTCTTAATCCGCGTGTGTGTGATACAGAAACGGGCGGAAGTGGCAATGCATGCACTGATAGCGCCTATTGTCCCACCAAGAGGTTCTGCAACCCTATTACAATTGCTCCTTGCTACGTCTAAATTTTTACAAATCAAAAGAAGCTCCCCGAATCAACGGGGAGTTTCTTTTTTAGATGAAATATGAAAGTCCAGATCCTCGTAGTCATAACTAAAATCCGCGGCGGGGCTGTAGGGAATCATGCTAAAACCTTCCACCTTGCCATGGAGGTCGAGGCGGAAGTGCAGCAGGGCCGCGGGGACCGCGGGGTCGGCCCACGCCACCTTGAAGGTGTTGTGGTGCCAGTGGGAGAGGGTTCCCACGAAGGTGGGGGAGCGCTTGAGACGCAGTTGGAGCCGATCCCCCTCCACCCTCACCTCCGCCGGACCGTACCAGGCATCCTCGTAGGTGGCCGCAAAGCCCGACAGGGGCAGGGAAGGCCGGGTATCCTTGGCCCTCGAGGCCTCGAGCCGCGCGATGTCCCCCTCCCACTCCTTCTCCTGCTTGGCCTGCAGGGCGAGCATGCCAGCACTCCAGTCGAAGAAGGATTCCCCCAGAAGACGGTCGAAGGCCTCGAAGGCCAGGGCGCGCCACACAGCCCCCTCACCGTTGGTGAGCACCAGCACACCCAGCTTCTGGTCCGGCAGAAGGCCCAGCATGCAGCTCATGCCATCCAATCCACCGGTATGGGAGACCATCTTTCGGCCCCGGTAGTCCCGCAGATCCCATCCCAGGCCGTAGGCCACGTAGTGGGTGACATTGGGCTTGAGCTCTGGGGGCGGGGTGCGGGCCTGGAGCAGGGTGTGGGGACTCCACAGGGTGGCCAGGGTGCGCTCATTCACATAGCGGGTGCCCCCGGACTGACCGCCCCCGAGGAGCATGCTCATCCAGGGCACCATGGCCTGGGCGCTGGCGTTGATGGAGGCGGCGGGACCCGCCGCATCCAGGTTGCGGTAGGTAATGGGGCGCAGGGGTCCAGAAAGGGCATTGTGGGGTGTGGCAACATCCGTGTGCCCCTGTTGGAGGCGGATGCTCGTGTTGGCCCCCTCCATGCCCAAAGGCCTCAGGAGGCGCTCGGTGACAAAGTCCTCCCAGGTGCGGCCACTCACGGCCTTCACCACCTGGCCCGCCACCACGAACATGTTGTTCTGGTAGGCATAGCGGGAGCGGAAACTGGAAGCGGGCTTGAGGTATCGAAGGCGGGGCAGCACCTCCTCCCGGCGGTAATCCGAACCCCACAGGAGCAGGTCACCCGCCCCCAGCCCCAGGCCGCTGCGGTGGCAGAGGAGGTCCCGCACCGTGATCTCCCGGGTGACATAGGGGTCATACAACTGGAAGTCCGGAAGGTGCTTGATCACCGGATCGTCCCACTGGAGCTTGCCCTCGTCCACCAGCATCCCCAAGGCCATGGAGGTGAAGGCCTTGCTGAGGGAGGCAATGCCGAACTGGGTGCGCTCCCCCACCTTCCCCGGTTCCCCCAGGGTACGCACCCCGAAGCCTTTGACCAGCAGCGGCTTGCCCTCCTTCACCAGGGCCACGGCTGCCCCCGGGATCTTCCAGTCCTGGAGCACCTTCTCGATCACCGGGTGGCTCCGGCAGAAGTAGATGACACC
>CAZPUI010000671.1:0-3268 GCA_964589695.1 uncultured Solibacteraceae bacterium
CCCAGTGCCTCCGCTGGCGGGTGCGGCCCCCTGTGGGGAAGGGGCAGGGGCTGGTTCTGGTGGGCGGGAGCGGTTGTGGCAAGAGTTCCCTTGCCCTGGCCCTGGCCCATCGCAGTGGAATGCCTGTCTGGGATGTGGATGCCCAGGTGGAGCGCAGGATGGGGATATCGATTCCCGAATGCTTCGCCCTCCGAGGGGAGGCGGTCTTCCGGGAGGAGGAGCGGGCGGCCACCCTTGCCTGTCTTGAACACCCTGCCGTGGTGGCCCTCGGTGGGGGAGCCTGGGAGCAGGAGGCCATCCGCGAGGTCGTGGCCGCTTCGGGCTTTGCCATCCTCTGGGTGGCGGAGGTGCCCCAGGTGGCATGGGACCGCGTCGGTGGGGATCCCAACCGACCCTTGGCCCAGGCCAGGGAGGGTTTCATGGCCCGCATGGCCGCCAGGATGCCCCGGTGGTTGGGTCTTGAGCCCGTCCTGCCCCTGGGGCGTTCACCGTCGATTTTGGCCGAAAGGATCTTGCAGTAAGGCAATCCTCCGGTACAGCCGATGGGAGCGGTGGGCAGGACCGGCAATTCTGCGGGGCTTGTGCCACACTGGATGCCAATCCCATGGACCTCATTCTCTCCGACATTCACGCCAACCTGCCCGCGCTCAAGGCTGTCCTCCGCTTCGCCAAGCGCCGTGCGGTGGGAAGGTTCGTCTTCCTGGGGGACCTGGTGGGGTACGGTGCCCAGCCTAACCAGGTGCTGGACCTTGTCCTGCAGCTTCGCCCCCGGTTCATCGTGCGGGGCAATCACGACCGGGCCTGCGCCTTCCCGGGCACGGACCATTTCTTCAGCATGCCGGCCCGTTTGGCCTCCATGTGGACCCGGGAGCACCTGCGTCGGGAGCACCTGCGCTTCCTGCAGGAGCTGCCGGAAGGACTCCAGAGCATCGAGGGGGATTACTTCATTGCCCACGGTGCCCCCCACGACGAGGATGCCTACTTGCTGCATCCCCGGGATGCCCTCCAGGCCTTTGAAGGCTTCCATGGCCAGCTCTGCTTCTTTGGGCACACCCATCTTCCCGGAGGATACGAACTCAACCCCGTGGCCCACACCCTGACGGTGCTGTTCCTGGAGCCCGGGGAGTGGTTCACCTTGAAACCGCACTGCCGCTACCTCATCAACCCTGGGTCCGTGGGGCAGCCCAGGGATCGGGATCCCCGGTTGTCCTTCATGATCTACGACCCCGTGAAGCGACGTTTCAAGCTCCAGCGCCAGGAATACGACCTCAAGGCAGCCGGAAAGGCCATCCTGGACGCAGGATTGCATATCAACCTCGCAGAACGACTGAAACATGGAATCTGAGGCGCGCATGGATACGAGCCGTACGCTGACGGATGAGGAACTGGACGGCCTGCTGACCCAGGCTCGAGAGGGTCGCGCCTCGGCCAGCATCCGAGAAGTGGGCCAGGTCCGGATCCAGGGCGACCTGCAGGTGTGCGGGCTCGAACACCGACAGGCCGTGCACTTCATGGGGGCCCGGCGGCGGGATCAACTTCCGCCCCCTGGTCGGGATGTGAGCATCTCCATGTTGCTGGGGGAGGAGATCTACACCCTGTGGACCCGCTGCCTGGAGCCCATCATCTCCATGGATGGGGATACCCAATTTCCTCCTGTCATTCGCGTGGAGTGGCCCGCAACCCGGGTCGAATGCCACCGCCGAGATCGGCTTCGGGTGGCGGCTTCGGACCTGCCTCCCCTTGTGGCCAGGCTGGGGGTCGGTGACACCTGGATTCCGGCGTCCCTCTTGAACCTCACGGAATCGGGCCTGGGGCTCGGGCTGGACGAGACCTTGATCCTGGAACCCCTCACCAAGGTCAAGGTTCAGACGGAACTTCCCGGGGGCATTCCCTTCGAAATCACGGGAGAACTCCGGCACCTGGAGCAGATCGTGGGGGATCGCTTTGCCACCCGTCTGGGGCTGGTGATGGAGACCATGAGCCAGTCGACACGGGAAACCTTGCAGCGGTTCATCCAGGCACGACGGACGGACCGCAGTGTCCTGCTGCGTTCGGAAAACTGACGAGACCCGAAGCGGAGTTGGGCATGAAGACCATCAGTCTGAGGGTGGATGTGGACACGCTGGAGGGCACCCTCAAGGGGGTTCCAGCCCTGTTGAGGATGCTGGACCGGCAGGGCATGCAGGCGAGTTTCTACTTCAGCCTGGGGCCCGACAATTCGGGGAAGGCCCTGCGCAGGATCTTCCGGAAGGGCTTCTTGGCCAAGATGCGTCGCACCAACGCCGCCAAGCTCTACGGTTTCAAGACCATGATGTACGGTGTGCTGCTGCCGGCGCCCGTCATCCATCGAAGGGCCGCCGCGGAGATGCGTGCCGTCCGGGACGCGGGGCACGAGGTGGCCATCCATGCCTGGGACCACGTGCAGTACCACGACCTGCTGGACCGGACGTCCCGGGTCTGGCTTGCCGACTGGTACCGCGCCGCCCACGAGGCCTTTGCGGAGGTTTTTGGTAATCCCGCCCGGGGGGCCGTCAGTCCCGCCTGGCGCTGCAACGACACGACCCTGGAACTCCAGGAGGACTATGGCCTGGACTATGCCGGAGACTGTCGTGGATCGGCCCCCTTCTATCCTGTGGTCCAGGGCAGGACCCTGAAGACCCTGCAGATTCCCACCACTTTGCCGACCCTGGACGAACTGCTGGGACTCGATGGACGGACTTCCGGGGAGGTGGTCCAGGAGGTTCTGGCAGGGGTTCGGGAGGATGCATTGAACGTCTATGCCCTCCACACGGAGGTGGAGGGTGGGGCGCTGGCGCCGGCCTTCGAGGCCTTCCTTGGGGGACTTCGGGAGCGCGAGGTCCGGGTCCGCACCCATGCCGACTGGCTGCCGGAGCTTCTGGCGGCGGGACCTCCCGCCAAGACCATCCTCCGCGAGGAGATTCCGGGACGCTCCGGCTGGGTGAGCATGGAGGGCTGAGTCCCCGATAGACTGGGTCCATGCGACCCACACCCGTCTCGGACCACCCGCTCCTGGCCAACCTGAATGCGCCCCAGCGGGAGGCCGTGACCCATGCCCACGGTCCCCTGCTCATTCTGGCCGGTGCGGGATCCGGGAAGACCACGGTCATCACCCGGCGCATCGCGTGGCTCATCGAGGAAGAGGGGGTCTCCCCGGCCTCCATCCTGGGCATGACCTTCACCAACAAGGCTGCCGAGGAGATGCGCGAACGGGTGCAGCGCCTGGTGACCGTGCCGGCCACGCAGCTCT
>CAZPUI010000672.1:0-3266 GCA_964589695.1 uncultured Solibacteraceae bacterium
TTTACTGGAAGGCCCAGGATCGGAACCCCCGGGTGACCCGATCCGAGCGGGGGGCTGGGGGACCGCTGAAGGCGCTTCCCGAGGCGCTTTCTGCGACCGAGCCCGAGCCCCCCGCCTACGCCGAGCCCACGGGCTCCAATGGCATCGCCATTGCCCCCTCCCACACGGCGGGGGGGAAGGCCCTCCTCCTCATCAACCCCCACACCTCCTTCTTCTTCCGGGCCGAGGCCCAGATGACCAGCCAGGAAGGCCTGAACGCCTACGGGGCCCTCACCTGGGGCCAATTCTTCATCTACCAGGGCTTCAACGCGCGGGTGGGCTGGATGCACACCAGCAGCACCGTGGACAACGTGGACGAGTACCTGGAGACCGTCGTCACCCGGGGTGGGAAACCCTACTACCGACACGGGGGGAAGGAACGGCCTGTCCAGGTCCAGCGCATCGCCGTGCCCTACCGTACGCCCGGGGGCATGGCCGAGAAGGTCTTCAGCGTCTACCGCACCCACCATGGGCCCGTGGTGCGGGAGGTGGACGGGAAATGGGTGAGCGTGCGGCTCATGGAGGAACCCCTCAAGGCCCTGCGGCAGTCCTACGGGCGCACCAAGGCCCGGAACCTGAAGGAATTCAGGGAGAGCTTGGCCCTGCACACCAATTCTTCCAACAACACGATCTATGCGGATGCCGAGGGCAATATTGCCTATTTCCACGCCAACTTCGTTCCAAGGCGCGACCCCCGCTTCGACTGGACCCGACCCGTGGACGGGAGCGACCCCGCCACGGACTGGAAGGGCGTCCACGGGGTGGAGGATTCGCCCCTGGTGCTCAATCCGCGCAATGGCTGGCTCTACAACACCAACAACTTCCCCTGGTCCGCCGCCGGGGCCGACAGTCCCAAGCGTACGGACTTCCCGGGCTACATGGATGCCGGCAGCGAGAATCCCCGGGGTATTCACGCCATGAAGGTCCTGGAGGGCCGGAGGGACTTCACCCTGGAATCGCTGCTGGCAGCGGCCTACGACAGCCTGCTCCCCGCCTTCCAGGCCTCCCTTCCGCCCCTCGTCCAGGCCTGGGAGGCCCTGCCCGGGGACCATCCCCGCAAGGCGGCCCTCGCGGAACCCATCGCCCTCCTGCGCGCCTGGGATTGCCGGTGGGACATCGGCTCCGTGCCCACCACCCTGGCAGTCTTCTGGGGGGAGGAGGCGGCCCGGGGTCGGAAGGGCTCGGGGCCCGAGGTACAGCTGGAGGCCCTCGCCACCGCCCTGGAACGGCTCACCCGGGACTTCGGCACCTGGAAGACCCCTTGGGGGGAGGTGAACCGGTTCCAGCGGCTCACGGGGGAACTCGTGCATCCCTTCAACGACGCCGCCCCCAGCCTGCCCGTGGGCTTCACCTCCGCCCGCTGGGGCTCCCTGGCCTCCTTCGGCGCCACCCGCCATCCCGGCACGAAGCGACTCTACGGCACCACGGGCAACAGCTTCGTGGCCGTGGTGGAGTTTGGTCCCAGGGTCCGGGCCCGGGCCATCAGCGCCGGGGGTCAGAGCGGTGATCCGGCCTCCCCCCACTTCAACGACCAGGCCCCGCGCTATGTGGTGGGGGACCTGCGGGAGGTTCTCTTCTACCCCGAGCAGCTCAAGGGGCAGGTCAAGCGCACCTACCACCCCGGGGCGTGATCAGCCCTCCGTCTCGTAGCTGGCCACGATCGCGCCATGGTAAAGGGTGTGGAAGTCGCGTTCGGGGTAGAGGTCCAGGAGGGTGGGATCCAACAGGGCCGGGTCCATGGGGGCCCGCAGGACGATGCGGCACTCCAGGTGCAGGGCCGGGATGTCCAGGATGGGGGAGGTGGTGTTCTGGGCCGGTCGGGGGCGCAGGCCACTGGCGGACAGCTTGTCCAGATCCCGGCCGGACCGGGTGCCGCAGAGGTGCAGGGCCTCCCTTTGGGCGTCCGTGGTGGGCATGGATACCGTGAAGTCCTGGGCCCGCTCCAAAAGACCGTAGGTATGGCGGGAATTCCGCACGGGCACCATGAGCACCGGGCGTTGCCACAGGAACCCCAGGAGGCCCCAGCCGATGGTCATGGTGTTGAGTTCGTCCCCGGCCTGCACGGTGAGAAAGGCGCCGGGCTTCAGGCGCAGGGCGAACTCGTGGGCGAGGGCAAGGGGCTTGACGGGCTTCATGGGGCCTCCGAACGTCTGAGCTTCATCTTCCATCTTTCGCGCCCAGGATGGGTCGCCATGCTCCGTACGACCGACCTTCAACATCCTGCTTGCGCGCACAGAATCGAAGTTCGGTGCCATGGCAACATTCGGGTTTTCAGGCATTGAAACACGGAGATGCCACGCATGCGTGGCATGAGGACAGGGAGAACGCACGGAGACCTCAAGTAAGGGCCAGTCTGAGGGGAGCCCTGAACGGCTACCAAAATTCAGTGATGATGCGGCCGGAAGCCGCGCGGATCCATGTGCTGCATTCAGTCCTGCTGGTCAAAGGATGGAGGACGTCATCTCACCCAGGCGAAGGGACCCAGGTGGCTATGCTGGAGCGATGACGACCGCCCATGATCCCTACGAGGCCCTGCGCCATCCTGAGTACCGCCGCTACATGGTCTGCTGTCTGGCCATTTTCCTCGCGGCCCTCATCCAGAGCACGGTGGTGGGCTGGCAGGTCTATTCCCTCACCAAGGACGCCCTGTCCCTGGGATACGTCGGGCTGTTCGAGGCCGTGCCCTTCCTGCTCCTCACCCTGGTGGGAGGGTGGGTGGCGGACCAGATGGACCGGCGGATCCTCACCTTTCTGGCCCTGCTGGTGGTCCTGGCGGGTGCCCTTTGGCTCTTGGTGCTGAGCTTCGGGAAGTCCCAGTCCGTGTGGCCCTTCTACGCCGTCCAGGCCCTGTCGGGCCTGGGGCGAGCCTTCCTTCGTCCCGCTTCGGTGGCCTTGGGCACGGAACTCGTACCCCAGGAGAGCCTGCCCAATGCCGCCACCTGGCGCACCACGGTGTTCAACGTGTCCGCCATCACGGGGCCGGCCCTGGGAGGAATGCTGGCGGAACGCCCCACCCTTGCCTACGGCACCATGGTGGGGCTGCTTCTGGTGGGGGCGGTCCTGCTCCTCAGTCTGGCGCCGCGGCCCAGGGCCGCCACGGGCAAGCGATTCGGAGAAGGTCTGATGGAGGGCTTCCGCTTCGTGCTCGGTCACCAGATCATCCTGGGGGCCCTGAGCCTGGACCTCTTTGCGGTGCTCTTCGGGGGGGCCATCGCCCTGCTGCCCGC
>CAZPUI010000673.1:0-3261 GCA_964589695.1 uncultured Solibacteraceae bacterium
CACGCACGGCCTCGGAAAGGGAGCAGAAAATGATGCCGAACTCCGACAGGCGCTCGCGGTAGGTGGTCGTCACGCTCACGGAGTCGAAGACCACGTCCACCGCCACCCCGGCCAGGGCTTCCCGTTCGTGAAGGGGCACCCCCAGCTTTTCAAAGGTGCGTACCAATTCGGGGTCCACCTCGTCCATGGAGTTGAACTGGGGCTTGCGGGGCTTGGGGGCGGAATAGTAGACGATCTTCTGGAAGTCGGGCTTGGTGTAGGAGACGTTGGCCCACTCGGGTTCGGTCATGGTGAGCCAGTGTCGGTAGGCCTTCAGCCGGTAGTCCAGCAGCCACTCGGGCTCTTCCTTCTTCCGGCTGATGAGCCGGATGGTGTCCTCGCTGAGCCCTGGTGGGGCTGACTCCGATTCGATGTCCGTAACGAATCCATACTTGTAGTCCTGTGCCGTCACCTGTTCCAGGTTGGTGCTCATGCATTCGCTCCCGCGGAGGGTGTCCGTGTCACACGTTCCAGGGTTCCATTGTGGAATCCAAACCCATCTAGTCAACTTTTAGATGGAACCCGGGGGGTCCGGCGTGACGGATTGTGATGGAGTTAACGCCTGGAAGGCCCGACCCATGGGGGCAACCCCCGTCGCGGCCTCCTTTGCGGGTTCGTGGAGTCCCTAGCGCTTCTCCAGCTTGTGTTCCAGGTCCTGGATGAGGTCCTTCATCTTCTCCCGCACCAGATTGGCCTGGCCCTCCTGGAGGTCGCCCGGATCACTGTCCAGGCCGTGTTCCAGCACGTCCATGGCCATGCGGGGCTCGCCCAGGGCCGCCAGGGCCGTGCCCAGCTGGAAGTGGTTGATGATGGTTGGCTCGTTGCGCAGCACGGGGTCCACCAGGGCCACCACTTCTTCTGGCTTGCGGAGCTCCAGCAGGTATTGGCCTAGGAGGGTGCGGGCCCTGGACTCCTGGCCGGGCAGGGGGTTGGCATGGAGGCGGCGGACCTCCGCGAGGTCGCCCTCCTCGAGCTTTCCGGACATGAGCCGGGTGGCCTGGCGGATAAGGGCGGATTCCCAGGCCCCGCTGCTCTTGGGGTGGACCGCCAGGTACTGCTCCAGGGCCTGGGTGACCCGGGCCTCTTCGCTCTGGTCCATGAGCCAGTCCACGGCCACCCGCACCGCCAGGAAGCAGAGGCGGGGATGCCGGTCGGACACGCTGAAGGCCAGGAGCCGCTCGAGGGCGGAGGCGGGGTCCTTCCGGAAGGCGAGCTGCAGCTCAAGCCATTCGGAACGTTCGCTTTTGCCCCGGCGCTTGGCCTTCTTCACCAGGGTTTCTGCATCTTCCAAGGCCCCTTCCCGCAGGGCATGGTCCGCATCATCCAGCAGGTGCTGGGCGGAGGTCTTGCCACCCCGGGCCGAACGGAGCTGGGCCGGATCCCGGGCATCCAGAAGAAGGAGCAGGTCGGGATCCCCAGGGTGCTGGCGCAGCAAGTCCTCCAGGATGGCGAAGGCTTTGGGGCGCTCTCCGGCCACCAGGTAGCTTTCCGCCAGCAGTTCCCGCACGAAGAGGTCTCCGGGCAGGTAGCCGGAGGCTTCCTTCAGGACGGTGATGGCCTTGGCCGCGCCGCCCTTGGCCAGGAGCACCTCCCCCAGCAGGCAGAGGGTATCGCCATCCCTCTGCATGTTGACGGCCTCTTGGGCGGCACTGAGGGCGGCGTCATGGTCCTCCTCATCCAGAAGCAGCTCGGCCAACTGGATCTGGGGATCGGCTTCATCGGGGCGGAGGGCCGCGGCCTGGCGCAGCACTTCGATGGCGGGGACGGTCTGCTTGAAATCCTCCCGGAGCAGTTTGGCCAGGAGCATCCACCCTTCGAAGTGCCGGGGGCTGAGCTGGACGACTTTGCGGACCAGACCCTCGGCCTCCTCCGGTTCCGACGCGATGTCCTTGAGGGCCGCCACCGCGAAGAGCAGTTCGTAGTTCTTGGGATCCAAGGGCAGGGCCTGGCCCAGGCGGGCGGCGGCCTCGGGCAGCTGGGCGTTGTCCAGGAGGGCGGAGGTCTCCAGGAGGGCCCGGCGCAGCTGGCTTACGGACTTGGCCCGGGCATTGGGCAGGATGCGGGCCCGGTACCGGGTAAAGAGCTCCCGTGCGCTGATGAGTTGGAGGTTCTCCTCCACCATCTCCTCCCAGCGCATGCTGAAGGTTTGGGCATTCAGCTGGTTCTTGGCCTCCATCTCGTGCACCAGGGCCATGAGGCCGTTGCGAAGCATCACCTCTGCCCGCTCCAGTTTCCCCAGCTGGTCCGAGACGGTTTCCAGGTAGGTCTCCACCCGGCGAAGGGTCTCCTCCAGTCCTGTGATGCGCTCCAGGAGGTGCTCGTCCAGGTCCGCATCGTTATCGCCCTCGTCCTCCTCTTCCCAGCCCTGGTCGCCCATGACGATGAGCAGGCGGGTCCCGCATTTCCTGCAGGTGTCCCGGTCCCCCGGATTCCAGGTGAAGCAGTTCTGACAGAAGGTGCCGGGGATCTCGGTGGTCATGGTTACCTAACTTAGCAGGCCCAGCGGGGCGTTCGTGGGGATCATCGGCCGAAGTCGGGGCTCTCCCAAATTCCTTCGGAGCCGAATGTTGCAGGCTGATGGCTTTGCACTGGCTCCGCGGGGTGGGAGCCCCTATGTTGGAGACTTCGAGGGTGGGCATGGGCGAAAAGGAACGGCGACAGGAGGCCATGGAACTGTTGGCGAAGGCCTACCAGGCCCAGATGCGCGGGGACATGGAGGCCGCCCTCGAGCTCTATACGCGGTCCCTGGAGGTGGTTCCCACCGCCGAGGCCTATACCTTCCGAGGCTGGGCCCGAAGCCACCAGGGGGACCTGCAGGGCGCCATCGCGGACTGCCATCGGGCCATCGACGTCGATCCTGAGTTCGGGAACCCGTACAACGACATCGGGGCCTACCACCTCGAGATGGGCGAGCCCGAGGACGCCATTCCGTGGCTGCGCATGGCCCTCAAGGCCAAGCGCTACGAGAACTACTGCTTTCCCCACTTCAACCTGGGACGTGCCCACGAGGCCAAGGGGAATCGGGAGTTGGCGATGGAGCACTACTGCAAAGCGCTGGAGGAGAATCCAGCCTATTCCCCGGCCATGGTGGGGCTCGAACGGGTTCGAGCCCTGCTCTCCGCCGCCTTGTCCGACCCCCAGCAGGAGACCTGATGCACCTTTCCATTGCCCACAGCCCCGACAGCGACGACGCCTACATGATGGCGCCCCTGGCCCTGGGCT
>CAZPUI010000674.1:0-3251 GCA_964589695.1 uncultured Solibacteraceae bacterium
AAGGCAGCTACACCGTGACGGCCACAGCCGCGGCGGATGCCACCAAGTCCGCCACGGCCACGGTGACGGTGAAGAAACCGGCGGTGACGGTGACGATCTCCCCCACCACGGCCTCCCTGGTGCCCGGTGGCACCCAGACCTTCAAGGCCACGGTGACGGGTTCCACCAACACGGCGGTGACCTGGAAGGCCAGCGGCGGCACCGTGACGACCGGGGGCGTGTACACAGCCCCCGCCACGGAAGGCAGCTACACCGTGACGGCCACAGCCGCGGCGGATGCCACCAAGTCCGCCACCGCCACGGTCAGCGTGAAGGCGGCCCCGGTGGTGGCGGTGACCGTGAGTCCCACCAACCTGACCCTCCTGCCAGGGGCCTCCGCCACCTTCTACGCCACGGTGACGGGTACGACGAACACCGCCGTGCAGTGGACGACGGACGCGGGCACCGTGGGCGCCGATGGGCGCTACACCGCACCCACCCTGGAGGGCAGCTACAAGGTCACGGCCACCTCCGTGGCGGATCCTGCCAAGTTCGCCGTGGCGGCGGTGCTGGTGCGGGCCGCCAGCGGCAGCCACCGCCCCGAGGGGCTCTACCAGACCCCGGGCGTGGCCGTTCCCTATGCCACGAGCTATGACGCCGAGGGACGGGAACTCCTGGCCAATGGCCTCAAGCGGCGCGTGATCGGCTACTTCACTTCCTGGCGCACGGGACGCAATGGCCTTCCTGCCTACCTCGCCAGCAACATTCCCTGGACCAAGCTCAGCCACATCAACTACGCCTTTGCCTCCGTGGGCGCGGATAACCGCGTGTCCATCGGGGATGTGAACGATCCCCTGAACCCCGCGGTGGGCCTCACCTGGCCCGGGGTGGTGGGGGCCGAGATGGATCCGGCGCTGCCCTACAAGGGACATTTCAATCTGCTGAACAAGTTCAAGCGGCAGTACGGGGTCAAGACCCTGGTGTCCATCGGGGGATGGGCGGAGAGCGGCGGATTCTTCACCATGGCGGTCTCGGGCACGTCCACCGTGAACCAGGCCGGCATCAACACCTTTGCCGCGTCCTGCGTGAACTTCCTGCGCACCTACGGGTTCGATGGCATCGACATCGACTGGGAGTATCCCTCCTCCATGAAGGACTGCGGGAACCCCGCGGACTGGGCCGTGGCCAACCCCAAGCGGGCCGTGCTCATGAAGGCCTACGAGGCCACCATGCGTACCTTGCGGGAGCAGCTGGATCGCGCCGCCGCCGCGGATGGACGCCACTACCTGCTCACCGTGGCGGCCCCCGCCTCCGGCTACCTCCTGCGGGGCATGGAGGTCTTCCAGGTGGCCAAGTACCTCGACTTCATCAACGTCATGTCCTACGACCTGCACGGCGCCTGGAACGAGTTCGTGGGCCCCAACGCCGCCCTTTTCGACGATGGCAAGGATGCCGAACTGGCCAAGTGGAGCGTCTACACCACGCCCCAGTACGGCGGCATCGGCTACCTCAACACCGATTGGGCCTACCACTACTTCCGTGGGTCCGTGCCCGCGGGCCGCATCAACATCGGCGTGCCCTACTACACCCGGGGCTGGCGCGGCGTCACCGGCGGCGTGAACGGCCTGTGGGGCAAGTCCACGGTCCAGAGCAACTGCGGCGGCATTCCCACCTGCGGCGCGGGTGCCATGGGGATCGACAACCTCTGGCACGACAAGGATGCGGGCGGCAACGAGATGGGGGCGGGCTCCAACCCCATGTGGCACGCCAAGAATCTGGAACTCAACATCGTGCCCTCGTACCTGGGTGCCTTCGGCTTCCCCAGCGGCACGACGCTCACCGGAACCTACAGCCGCTTCTATGACCGCACCCTGGTGGCCCCCTGGCTCTGGAATGCCCAGACCCAGGTCTTCCTCTCCACCGAGGACGAGGAGAGTGTGCGCGCCAAGGCTTCGTACATCACGTCCAAGGGCATCGGCGGCGTCATGTTCTGGGAACTGGCGGGGGACTATGCCTTCCACCTGGACCGGGCCAATGGCGCGGGCGAGTACTACATGGGCGACACCCTGACCACCCTGTTCGCCAATGCCTTCAAGACCGCTTCGCCTTACGGCAATCGGCTCTCCAATGGGACCATGCCCACGGAAGCCCTGGATGTGCGGTGGACCATGACGGGGTTCAAGGAGGGGGACAGCAACTTCCCCATCAATCCCACCATGAATCTCACCAATGCCAGCACCGTGACCCTTCCCGGGGGCACCGTGCTGGAGTTCGACCTCCCCACCAGTACCTCGGCCCAGGTCAGCAGCTGGAACGGGGATGCGGTGCAGATCCTCTCCACCGGCCACAGTGGCCCCAATGTCGGGGGCTTGAAGGGCGATTTCCATCGGATCGCCGTGACCATTCCCACTTGGAAGACCCTTGCCCCGGGGGCCACCCACACCATCAACCTCGTGTGGTACCTGCCCGTCAGTGGGCCCAGCAATTTCACCCTGACCGTCAACGGTCGGAAGGTGGCGTTGAAGCAGGAGCACCCTGACCTGCCCACCGCCGCATTCTGAGCCGCTGGCAAGCCGTCAGGTCAACTTTACTTTGCCATTTCTCAAGCGGTCCGGCATAAGGGGCCGTAGCAAAATAACCTGAACTGCACTGGTTATTTTGGCACGGCCCCTAAACACTAACTCGATCGACTTCATGCCGCTCGCGGCATAAGTCGCTGTCACGAAACAACCTGAAAAGCGCCGGTTGCTTCGTAACAGCGCCTAAGGAGGCCACCATGCATTCCCTTTCCTTCCTTGGCCTGGGCCTTGCCCTGGTCACGGCACTCCCCTTGGCTGCGGCCAATGTGACCGTGCAACTGAGCCGTGTCACCACCTGGTCCGGGGGCTACAACGGCCGGATGGTGATCAAGAACACGGGCACCACGGCCCTCACCAACTGGACCCTGGTCTTCACCACGGCGGACAAGCTCACGTTCTGGAACCACACCGCCACCGTCAGCGGGACAACCTGGACCCTCAAGCCCAAGAGCTGGAATCCCAGCATTCCTGCGGGTGGTTCCGTGAACGTGGACTTCGGCGCCACCACCACGGCCCCCGGGGGGTGGGCCCCCTGGAACACCGCCACCTTCAATGGCCAGGTGGTGGCGGTGGACAATGGCTCGGTACCCGTGGTGGCCGTGGGCCTCAGTCCCACCACCGCGACCCTGGTGCCCGGGGCCACCCAGACCTTCACCGCCACGGTGACGGGCACCCCCAACACCGCCGTGACCT
>CAZPUI010000675.1:0-3245 GCA_964589695.1 uncultured Solibacteraceae bacterium
CGACCACGTGCGGTCACGCCCTGCGCCGTGTGCTTCTGTCGAGCATTCACGGGGCAGCAGTGACGAACGTCCGGATCAAGGGCGTTCAGCATGAGTTCACGACCCTGCCTGGGGTGTGGGAGGACATCACCCACATCCTGCTCAACCTCAAGGAAGTTCCCTTCCGGCTTCATTCCTCCCAACCCCAGATCGTCACGATCCGGGCAAAGGGCGAGTGCGTTGTCACCTCTTCCATGATTCACGCGAATCAGAACGTCGAAGTGATGAGCCCCGATGTCCACATCGCCACCCTTGGCGAGGACGGGGAACTGGAAGTTGAAATCCAGTTGGCCATGGGCCGTGGCTTTGTCACCGCCGATGCCAACCTGGACGAGAAGCTTGGTCTGGGGTGGATTCCTCTGGATTCCAACCACAGCCCCATCACCCGTGTGAACTATTTTGTCGAGCCCGCCCGGGTTGGACAGAGCACGGACTATGAGAAGCTGACCCTCCAGGTCTGGACCAATGGCGCCGTGGACCCCAAGGATGCCGTCAGTGACGCATCCATGATCCTGCGGGACCACTTCCTTATCTTTGCCCGTCAGGGCGAGGACGAGGTTGAGACCGAGGCCGGTGTCAGTGGCATCCTGGCCCAGGAAAGCGTCAGCAACTGGCTGGGCAAGAGCGTAGAGGAGCTGGAGCTCTCCGTTCGGGCCAACAACTGCCTGCGCAACGCCAACATCACCACCATCGGTGAACTGGTGCAGCGCACGGAAGCTGAGCTCATGAAGACCAAGAATTTCGGCAAGAAGTCCCTTCAGGAAATCAAGGACGAGCTGCAGCGCATTGGCCTCACCCTTGGTATGCGGATCGAACAAGAAGTCTAAGGAGTATCCATGCGTCACAATGTTGCCGGCAGGCGCTTGGGCCGTACCACCAACCAGCGCAAGGCCCTCATGAAGAACCTGGCGGTCGCGCTGCTTGAAAACGAGCGCATTCAGACCACCCTGCCCAAGGCGAAGGAACTGCGAATGTTCGTGGAACCCTTCATCACCATGGCCAAGACGGATTCCGTCGCGAACCGTCGTATCGTCATGGCTCGACTTGGGAACAAGTCCGTCGTGCAGAAGATCTTCGCCCCCGAATTCCGGGCTCGCTTCAGTGAACGTCCGGGGGGCTATACCCGTGTCCTGAAGCTCGATCACCGGCTTGGCGATGCCGCAGAGATGGCACTCATTGAGCTGGTGGACTACGTGCTGCCCGTGAAGGAAGAGGCAAAGGCGGAGTAGAATTCAACCGCAAATCAACAAAAACGCCCCGGTTGCCGGGGCGTTTTTGTTGTTCCTTACAGCACGGAGGCGAGAACGCTTCCGGGCCATACCAGGCCTTCGCTGCGTTCGGGTCCTGTGCTGAGGTAGGCGATGGGTGTCTCAACGGATTCCGACAAGGCCTCGAGGTAGGTTCGGGCCTGGGGAGGGAGCTCCTCGAATCGCTGGATGCCACGGGTGGGGGTCATCCAGCCCTGGAACATGGTCACCACGGGTTCAACGGCGTTCCAGTCAAGTGCATTGGCTGGAATGCGCTGGGTGATGCCTCCTTCCCCATCACGGTAACCCATCACCATCCCGATGGATTCGAAGGTATCCAGGATGTCCATTTTCATGAGGCCTAGGCCATCCACACCGTTGGTGCGGCACGCGTAGCGGGTGATGGCGGCGTCAAACCAACCGCAGCGCCTGGGGCGGCCCGTGGTGGTACCGAATTCGCGCCCTTCGGCGCGGATCCGATCGCCGACGGCATCCTTGAGTTCTGATGGGAAAGGGCCACTTCCAACACGGGTGGTGTAGGCCTTCGCCACACCGATCACCAGGTCGAGGGCCTTGGGGGGAAGCCCTGTTCCGGTGAACAGGCCTCCCAAGGAGCAATTGGAGCTTGTGACGAAGGGGTAGGTGCCATGGTCGATGTCCAGGAGGGTGGCCTGGGCACCTTCGAAAAGAATGGAATCCCCCGAGCGCCAAGCCACCTGAAGGACTTCCTGGGCGTCCCCGATATGGCCCAGGAGGGGATGAGCAGTCTTCAAAAGGGTTTCCACCACATGATCCAGGGGGTCCAACTGGAGATCGCCCCCGACCATGCGTTGAACCTCCTCGTACCCCGGGAGGATGCGGTCGCGAAGCGTTTCCGGTCGGCACAGGTCCGCGAGCCTGACCCCCATGCGGGAGGCCTTCATTTCATAGGCTGGTCCAATGCCTCGACCCGTGGTGCCTATCTTCTGGACACCTCGCTCCCGCCACTGATCCAGCGTGATGTGGTGGGGCAGGATGATGTGTGCCTTTTCCGAAAGGATCAACCGACCTTCAAGGTCAAAGCCGCGCTCGCGAAGGCGGTTCAGTTCGTCGTTCAGAACGCCAAGGTTGAGGACGACGCCGGAACCCACCACCAAGCGGCAATCCCGATGGAGGGCCCCGCTGGGAATCTGGTGAAGCGCGAAGCTCTGGCCGTCCACCACCACCGTGTGTCCAGCGTTGTTGCCGCCTTGGAAACGAACCACATGGTCGTACTTGCCACTCAAGAGATCCACCAGCTTGCCCTTGCCCTCATCGCCCCACTGGAGCCCTAGAATGGCGAGATTCGGCACCTGCTTGCCCATGAAAAACCCCCAGCCTTCTAGGTTATCCTGCGATCTGCGACCTGGGGAGGCATTCTTGCCGGAACCAGGCGCGACAAGGCCGCCACGAGACGGTAACCTAAGGAGTTCTGCGCCCAACGTGCAGTCCACCCGGGTATTGGGGGTCCTGTGTTCGAAAAGTTCACCGAAAAGGCTCGACGCGTCATGTTCTTCGCTCGCTATGAGGCGAGCCAGTTCGGCGCAGAAAGCATTCAGAGTGGCCATCTCCTGCTCGGACTGCTCCGGGAATCCGAGAAGACCTCCACCCAGCTGCTTGAGCGAATGGGGGTGAACCTGACCCAGCTCAGGGAGCGGCTCGTGGCTTCCCTCACGCCGCGCGACAAGAAGTCCACGCCGAGTTCCACCTCCATCGACATTCCCATGGAGGACGAGGTCAAGCGCATTCTGACGCAAGCGACGGCGGAGAGCACCAAGCTCAACCACAAGCATGTGGGTGCCGAGCACCTGCTCCTCGGAATGCTCAAGGAGGAGGATTGCCTTGCAGGGCGCCTGCTCAAGGAAAGTGGTGCCGACCTCCTCGCGGCCAAGGAGATCCTCCTGGAGGCCACCAAGGAAGAGAAGATCGCCAAGAAGAAGA
>CAZPUI010000676.1:0-3232 GCA_964589695.1 uncultured Solibacteraceae bacterium
TGCGGCCCCAGTTTGAGCCCCAGTCGCCGTTAGACTGGTGCGCCTCGCCCCCGACCTGGCGCCCCGGGTGAAGGGCATCGAACGCGCGGATTCCCTGGCCTTCGACCTCCACAAGTGGCTCCACGTCCCCTACGACGCCGGGTGCCTGCTGGTGCGGGATGGGGAGGCCCACCGGCGGACCTTCGCCAGCCACGCGGACTACCTGGCCCCCGCCACCCGGGGACTGGCCGGGGGGCGGCCCTGGTTCTGCGAGTTCGGCCCCGAGCTCTCCCGGGAGAACCGGGCCCTCAAGGTCTGGTTCACCCTCCAGGAACACGGCACCCGGCGGCTGGGGGAAGGCATCCAGGCGAACTGCGACCAGGCCCAGGAACTGGCCCGGCTCGTGGTGGCGGAATCTCAACTGGAGATCGCGGCCCCGGTGTCCCTCAACATCGTTTGCTTCCGTTACCGGGCGCCGGAACTGGACCCATCGGCCCAGGACAGCCTCCAGGAGGCCATCGCCGCGGACCTCCAGCTCTCGGGCCTGGCAGTGCTCTCCACCACCCGCCTCCAGGGCCGGGTGGCGCTCCGGGCGGCCCTCACCAACCACCGGACGCATCCGGACGACCTGCCCCTGGTGGTCCAGGGTGTGCTGGAGGCGGGACGCCGCCTGCGTGTGGAGGCCCCATGAACCCCATCGCCCGACTGGTGGTGGTCCTCACCCGGCCCTCCCGGCTGATCTCCCCCCTGCGCCGTCGCCTCTGGCGGCTATGGTACGAGCGGCTCTCCCGCACCGATGGGGACCGGACCTTCACCCTGATGAATTACGGCTACTGGGACCCCCAGGCGCCGACCCTGGACCTCCGCCCGGACGAGGAGGACCAGCGCTGCTGCCTGCAGCTCTACCACCGTGTGGCGGGCCAGGTGGACCTGGAGGGTCGGGAGGTGCTGGAGGTGAGCTGCGGGCGGGGCGGGGGCACCGCCTGGGTGTCCCGGGCCCTGGGACCCCGGCGCATGGTGGGGCTGGACTTTGCCGAGGCGAACATCCGCTGCTGCCAGGCCCTCCACGGCACTTCAGGGGTCCAGTTCCAGGTGGGGGATGCGGAGCACCTGCCCTTCGACGGGGACAGCTTCGATGGGGTGCTGAACGTGGAGGCCTCCCACTGCTACGGCTCACGGCCCACCTTCTTCCAGGAAGTCGCCCGGGTGCTGCGCCCCGGAGGGGCCCTCTGCTGGGCCGACCTGGTGCTGGGGGCCCCCGCCGACACGGCGCGGCTCCGGAGCCAGGTGGAGGCGGCGGGCCTGGTGATCCGGCGCCTGGAGAACATCGCCCCCCAGGTGCGGGCCTCCCTGGCCCGGGACTCGGAACGCCGGAACCGCCTCATCGACACCAAGGCCCGCCGAGGCCTGGTGCGCCGGGCCCTGCGGCTCTTCGCCGGTGTCCCAGGCAGCGCCTGGTACGGGCGGCTGGAGCGGGGGGAATTGGCCTACCTTTGCTTGTGGGCGGAAAAACCGTTGAGCACCTGAACCCGCGCAGATACTGGTTGGAAGCGAAAGCACTATGCAACACGGAGAACAAGACGCGGCTCCAGGCCGCAACCAAAGGAATTTTCCCCACTCAGGGAGCGCACGCCTTAGGGTCAGGTAGGCCGCCTGGGTCGGGGCGGGTTTGAGGGCAAACTAGGGCCCCGATCGGTTTTTGGGAATTGAGTTCTCAAGGATGGTGGTGTGTATATGATGGATTCAAAAGTGTTTGCTTGTGGATTGGTTTTGGAAATGAGAAATGAACAGGGGTGGAAGGGATGGTAGGGAGAAAAGAGGGAAAGATGATTAACAGGGATGAAGGGGATGAAGGGGATAAAAGCAAACCACCTCACACTTAATAGGCATGGTTTTTGGTGGTGGTGCATATGGTCGTGTATTGGCCGTAGGGATGCTTTGAGAGGATCTTTAAAATGTCTGGGTGCCACTATGTTTGTGGCGTGCGCGGGTCATGGTGGCCGGGCCCTTCAAAATTGCTATTGCGGATTTGCGGGCTGAGGGTTGCCAAGGGAAAAGGGGGGTTCAAGGCTCTCATGCTGCGAATGGGTCGACATTTGAACCAAGGTTGGTGCCCATCCCTTTCATCCCTTTTATCCCTGTTTAATTTGCATTTCTTGTACTAGATATAATTCATTAGGTTGATTTCGACTACATTCGCGTGCTGTGAACACACGCGAATTTTCAATACGGATAACCCAGGCACAAGCCATGACCCTTCATCAGCTTGCAAACCAAGCAATCTAAGAATTTCCGCTAAATTCTATGAAGTTGAAGGTTAGTCGTGCGTGGGGCACAGAGAAAGCACGGAGGACACGGGGAACGGATGCTTGATTGTTTCGCGGAACACGGCTTCCTGATCCGGTTATTGGGCTTCCACTGGAAGGGGGCGAATGAATTCAATCATGGCTCGTACCACGCGGATGGAATCTGGGATCCCAGGGTTTCGGGGGTGGGCATCAGCTTTCCAAAGGGGGCGATGCCCCGAGTTTTGAGATCCTGGTGGAGGTTGTTCCCATAGGCGTGGGCAAAGCACTCCTTCTGGACAGGGGACTTGCTGTCCCAGGTTTCCCATGATCTTGCATAGTCCACATGGTGGCCCAATTCGTGAAGCAGGGTCCGGTATAGCAGCGTGTTGCGTAGGGTTTCGGGGGTGGGTTCGATGGTGAAATCTCGCCGACTGCGGATGATGCAGTGACCGTCGAGCGCGAGGCGCTCCAACTCCGCGGCGCGATCGGGTGTGAGGGAGGTGTCCCAGCGAAAGGGCTTCAGGTCCTGAGCTTCCAAAATGATGGCTGCCCCTTCCAACGGGCCAATACGGTAGGCAAAGGCGGCCCTTCCCCACACCGGGCAGAGGATCTTCTCTTTACGCTTGGGTTGGCGAAACACAATCAGGTCCACGGCATGCACGGCTTCCGTGGGGCAAGCTTCCAGCAGGTGGGCGATGTCCTCCACGGAACAGGGGTGGAAATAGCCCTGGGCGGGCTCCTCGACCAAGAAATGGATATCCTTGCCTTGGAACGTGCCCAAGAGACTCATGAAGTGCCCCAGGCGTTCGAAGTAGATGGAGGGCTGGTGCCAGGAATTCGGGATGTTCAGGCGGTTGTTGGCCCCATGTCCCTGCTGGGAGCTTCCGATGGTACGGCTGCGTCGAATCGGATTTCGCATGGGACATGAGCCTACCAGGCGCCCCGCTTCATCCACCACACCGGCG
>CAZPUI010000677.1:0-3223 GCA_964589695.1 uncultured Solibacteraceae bacterium
CCCCGTGGAGGCGGCCCCGGTAGCGGTCCTCCCCCATGAGGCTGAGGAAGAGCTCGAAGTTGGGAACCTCCTGTCCCGGGTGGTCCAGGTCCGTGCCCTTGCCCAGGCTCGCGCAGTGGGCCACCACCACCGTCACTCCCGCATCCAGGGGGACCCTCAGCTTCAGGGGGTTGCCCAGCTCCTGCCCCCCGTGGGCGGCCACGGCCTGTTCCTCCCCGGCGTGGGTCAGGAGCACCATGCCCCGCGCCACCAGGCAGTGGTAGAAGGGCAGGCACCGGGGATCCGCCGGGTCCATGCCCTGGGCATTGGGCAGCCACTTCACCCAGCGCACCCCCTGGTCCGCCCAGCGGTTCAGTTCCACCAGGGCATCGGCCCGGTAGGGGTGGACGGATATCACGGGCACGAAGACGTCGGGATACTGTCGGGCCACCTCCACCACCCGGGCATTGGGGACATGGAACTCCGTGCGCGCCCGGTCCAGGGTGCCGTCGGGACCATAGGTGTGATCCATGGCCAGGAGGTGGAAGCGCACGGGGCGCGGAAAACCCTTGGCCAGGTCCACCAGTCTTTTCACGAAAACATCGTCGAAGGTGGCCAGGTCCGTGCCCCCCCCTGCCCGCAGGTAGAAGTCCGTGGCGATGCGCTTCAAGGGGTGCCAGGTGCTGAGGCGGGAGGGATGGACCTCGCATCCATGTCCGCCCTGGGGCGTGCCCACCAGATGGGCGTGGACATCCACCAGGGGCAGGGAGGGGTCGATATCCTGGAAGGCCCGCGTCACCAGGGCCTTGGCGGCGGGGCTCAGGGGTTTGTGGGCCGCGCCCACCTGAAGGGCCGTGAAGGCCAGGACCCCCAGGGCCAGGACGGTTCGCAACCAGGGGATTCGGCGCATGGGCAACCTCCAGGTGACTCTACTGGTTTACAAGGTTAACCAGAAAGTCAAATTGTCAAGGTCGGTTCTCGCAGGTGCGCTTGAGGGAAGGAGGATGCCCCCTCGATCCGGAAGGCCGCGCGGCTGACCCAGATGCTGGAAGTCCGCTGAGCCTGTTCCCGACAGATTGTCCACCGGGCCCCCCTGGGCCGGGGGCGCTGGGATGCACTGCGTCCCTCCCTGGAAACGGCGATCGGGCAAGGGCTTTCTGAGGCATCCGGGGCCCTGGTACACCTCCGAGACCACGCGGCGAGGGCCGTGCGGTCTTGCCAAAGTGTCGACCTTCAAAGGATCTTGCTTTCCATTCCGAATTTTGATGGGCAGGATTGGTCCAATGGTGGATTGGGTTGGATTGGACTATGCCAATGAGCTGGCGACGCCGGTGGGTGAACCGGTCTACCGGCGCATCGTGGGCCTGGTGCGGCGTCTGATCACCCAGGGGGACTTGCGGGAAGGCCACGACCTGCCCACGGAGCGGGATTTTGCGCGCCTGGCGGGGCTCAGCCGAGGCACCGTCAGCCTGGCCTATGCCGAGTTGAAGCGGGAGGGCATCATCCACGCCACCCCAGGTCGGGGGTCCCGGGTGGCCTCGGACCAAAACGTCAGCACCGCCAGCCGCAAGGAGCAGGCGATCCGGATCCTCTCCAACGCCCTGGAGCGCCTGGAGACCCTGGGGTTCACCCCGCGGGAAGTGGAAGCCTTCCTCCACCTGGTCCAACTGGGGCGCGAAGGCCGTACGGTGAAGGTGCGGGCGGCCCTGGCGGATTGCAATCCCGAAGCCTTGGGGATGCTCACCCGGCAACTTGCCTCCGTATCAAACCTCAGCCTGGTGCCCATGCTCCTGGAGGAGTTCACGCGCCTGGGAGCCCTTGAGGTGGGCGCCTTCGATCTGGTGCTCACGACGGAGCGGCACGCACCCCAGGTGCTGGGGCATCTGGCCCGCCTGGGCTTCCCCTTGGAGCGCCTGCTTTCCGTGGCCGTCTCGCCCACCCGGGCCACCTTGATCGCCCTGGCGCGCCTGCCCGAGGAGACCTCCATCGTGGTGCACACCGAGAGCCCCCGCTTCGCGGAGATCATCCAGCAGCACCTGGCCACCTTCGGGCACAAGGTGGTTTCGGCGAACCCTGCAGAGCCTGCGGCGGCCTCCCACAAGGTCGTGGTGCCCGCAGGCCGGGTGCATCGCCTCCAGGGGGCCGATCCCATCCATTTTGATTACCAGGTCGACCGAGGCTCCCTGCTGAGGGTCGAGGAAACCGTCACCGCCCTCCTGCTGCAGAAGGGCGAGGGCTACATGGGCGGCCGCTGAGCGGACTCGAACGCCCCCCCATTCGGAGTGCATGCAATGGAACAACCAACCATCGTCCTGGGCGTCATCGGCGCCGACTGCCACGCCGTGGGCAACAAGATCCTTGAAAAGGTCTTCACCCTCCACGGGTTCAAGGTGGTGAACCTCGGTGTGATGGTCAGCCAGGATGAATTCATCGATGCGGCCATCGAAACCAATGCCAAGGCCATCCTGGTGTCCTCCCTCTATGGTCAGGGGGAGTTGGACTGTGAAGGCCTGCGGGGTCGCTGCATCGAGCGCGGCCTCGAGGACATCGTGCTGCACGTGGGTGGCAACCTGGTGATCGGCAAGCAGGCCTTCCTGGAAACCGAAAAGCGTTTCAAGGACATGGGCTTCGATCGGGTCTACGGCCCCGATGCCAACCTCGAGCAGGCGGCGGAGGAGCTGCGCCAGGACATCGCCGCGAGGGCCTGATGGTGAAGCGCCTACTCTCCATCGATATTGGGTCGACCTACACCAAGGGGGCCCTGTTCCAGCTGTCGCATGGAGGGCTGTCGGTCCTTTCCCAGGCCAAGGTGCCCACCACGCCCGGACACCTCAAGGAAGGCTTCGAGGGGGTGCGGGGTGTTCTGGATCCCGAACGCACGGCCACCACGGTGTTCTCCTCCTCGGCGCGGGGGGGGCTGGCCATTGCAGCCCTCGGCTTGGTGCCGGACCTGACCCTGAAGATCGCGGGGCAGGCGGCCCTATCGGCGGGGGGCAAGGTGGTATCGGTCCATGCCTACAAGCTGGGACCCGCCCAACTCGCGGAACTGGCGGTCACGGCGCCGGATATCCTGCTGTTCGCCGGGGGCACCGATGGGGGCAACGAGACCTACGTTCGCCACAATGCCGCCGCCCTGACGCGCCTCCCTGGCCCCCTGGGCGGACGGGAGCTGCCTTCGTTGATCCACGGGGGAAACGGCGCCCAGGGGGAAGAGGTGATGGCCCACCCCCCGGGGCCCGGCCTC
>CAZPUI010000678.1:0-3219 GCA_964589695.1 uncultured Solibacteraceae bacterium
GGAGGCTGTGCCCTTCAGGCTTCCCGAGCTGCTGGCGGACGTCACGGACCTTTTTGCCCAGAAATGCCATGAAAAGGGCCTGGAGCTGCTCCTGGACCTGCCCCGGCCCGTGCCTGAGCACCTGGTGGGGGATCCCATGCGCCTGGGCCAGGTGCTCATCAACCTCTTGAGCAACGCCGTGAAGTTCACCGCGGCGGGGTTCGTGGTGCTGCGGGTGGAGCCCGGGGCGCGGGAAGGCCATCTGCGGTTCGCTGTGCAGGACTCGGGCATCGGGCTCACGGAGGCCCAGCAGTCCCGGCTCTTCCAGCCCTTTTCCCAGGCGGACAGCTCCGTCACCCGGCGCTTCGGGGGGACGGGGCTCGGGCTCACCATCTCCCGGCGGTTGGTGGAGATGATGGGGGGAAGTCTCACCCTTCAGAGCGAAGCGGGGGTCGGTACCACCTTCGCCTTCGACCTGGACTTCCAGGTGCCGGAGGCCACGGATCGAGCCCGCCTGCCGGAGGACCTGGAGGGCCTGCGGGTGCTCCTGGTGGACGACCAGCCCCTGGCCCGGGAGGTCCTTGGGGCCCAACTCCAGCTTCTGGGCTGCCGGGTGGTGGCCGTGGGTTCGGGGGAGGAGGCGCTGGAACGGTTGGCGCAGACCCCCTGCGACCTGCTCCTCACGGACTGGCGGATGCCCGGCATGGATGGGGTGGAACTCTGCAGCCGCATGCAACGGGATCCGGGCCTTGGGACCCTTCCCAGGGCCCTCATGGTGTCGGCCTTCGGTCGGGAAGAGATCCTGGCCCACGCCCAGGTGGCGGGTGTGGCGGGGTTCATCCTCAAGCCCGCAACACCCGCCCTTCTGTTGGAGGCCATCCTCCTGGCCATGGGGCGGGACCTCCCGCGGCCGGAGGTGGAGACGGCGGCTTCGGGTCCCGGTCATGGGCTGCGGGGGGTGCGGGTGCTGTTGGCGGAGGACAACGCCATCAACCGTGAGATCGCCCTGGAGCTTCTGCAGGGGGTGGGGCTCGAAGTGGACGTGGCCGTGAACGGGCTGGAGGCGGTGCGCATGGTGGACCTCATCCGCTACGACGCCGTGCTCATGGATGTCCAGATGCCCGAGTTGGATGGCTACAGCGCCACGGCACGGATCCTGGAAAGGACCGTCCACCGGGACCTGCCCATCATCGCCATGACCGCCCACGCCCTGCCGGAGTACCGGGAGGAATGTCTGGCCTCGGGAATGAATGACTTCGTCACCAAGCCCATCGAGCCGAACCGTCTCTTCAGTGTCCTGGAGAAATGGATCCGGGGGCGGGAGGACGCGAGGGCCGAGTCCGCGGCTGGCCCCGAGGGGGATGCCTCCGCCCTGGATGTGGCCACGGGGGTGCGTCGCCTGGGGGGCAACCGGACCCGATACCTCAAGCTCCTGGGGGACTTCGTCCGCTCGGAGGGGGAGGCCTGGACGGTGCTTCGGGAGGCCCTGGATCGAGGGGACTTGGGGACCGCCGAGCGGCAGGTCCATAGCCTCAAGGGGGTGGCGGGCAGCCTGGGTGGACAGGCCCTCTACGAGGCAGCGGGCCGATTGGAACGCTGCCTCAGGGCGGGCGAGGGGGCCCCCGAGGAGGAGCTGGAAGCCTTCCACCGCGCCCTGGGGCGCTTCCTGGAGGCGGCCACCCTGGAGGTGGCGGAGGCCGAGACCCAGGTGCCCATGGCCGAGTCCAACCTGGAGGGCCCCGAGGCCATGGCCGCGATTCGAGCCTTGGCGGCCCGGCTGGCCCGCCGGGATGCCCTGGCGGCGGGCATGCTCACGGACCTGCGGGAGCGCCTGCCCCAGTCCCAGTCCCTGGGGCTGCTGGGGGTGGAACGCTGCCTCGCGGGCTATGACTTCAAGGGCGCGCTGCGCCTTCTGGAAGCCTGGATGCAGGCCCAGGGTATGACTGGGCCAGGCGCTTCACCGCCTCCGTAAACTCCGCCTCCTCCAGGGCTGCGAAGCCGAGGCGGAGCCAGGGCAGGGGGGCATCGCAGAAGGAGAACGTGCGGCCGGGCCGGAAGGCGAGGCCTTTGCGCAGCGCCCGCTCCGCCCAGGCGGACACATCCAGCCCCTCGTCCCGAACCTTCAGCCAGAAGGCCAGTCCCCCCTTGGGTGGGACCACCTCCAGCACCTGGCCCAGGTGGATCTGCAGGTAGCGGGTGGCGTGGTCCCGGCGGTCCAGGCAGGTTCGCTGCAGGCGGTGGAGATGCCGCTGCAGTTCTCCCCCGGTGAGCAGTTCCGTGACGGCGCGCTCCAGGAAGGGGTCGTTGCCCTGGGCCCCCATGCGGCGCCACCGGGCAAGCTCCCGCACCACAGAAGGGGCGCCGTGGATGAAGGCCAGGGGCAGGCTGGGGAAGAGAAGCTTGGACAGGCTACCCACATAGACCACGGTACCGGCCTCGTCCTGGGCGGCCAGGGGGAGGGCCGGGGCCCCCTCGTATTGGAAGCCTGCATCCAGGTCCAGTTCCAGCACCGGGGCCCGGTGGCGGCGGGCCAAATCCAGCAGCCGGGCCCGCCGTTCCTGGGGCAGGGTGACGGTGGAGGGATACTGCCGCAGGGGGGTGGTGAACACCATCCGGATACCCTCGGCCTCCCAGCGGTTCTCCAGGGCTTGGACATCCAGGCCCCCGCCGTCCACGGGGATGTCCACCAACCGGGCGCCATGGAGCCGCAGGGCGTCCCAATGGGCTCGGCTGCCCAGGGCCTCCACCGCCACGGCCTCTCCGGGCTGCACCAGGGCCCGGCAGGCCAGGGCCAGGGCCTCCTTCAGACCCGTAGTGACGAGCAGGCTGGAGCCCTCCACCCGGAAGCCCTTCACGGGGGTCAGCATGGCCGCCAGGGCCTCCCGGAGGGGGCCGTGTCCCTGGGCGCTGGGGCCCTTGAGGGCTGCAGGGTCCCGGGCCTCCGTGGCCCGCCGGTACGCCCGGGCCAGGGCCACCATGGGCAGCATGCGGGGATCCACTTCCCCCGTAAGGCAGCCCAGGACCCGTCCAGACAGGGGCAGGCTCTCCCCCTGGACCGGCGCCTTCTGGAGCTCGAAGGGCGGGGTGGACCGGTGCAGGGCCGGGCTGGGGGAGGGGCGTCGGAGGTTCCGGGGCAGGGGGCCCGACACATAGGTGCCGCCGGCGGCATGGGTCACGATCCAGCCCTCGGCCTGCAGTGCCTGGTAGCCCCTACGCATACGCACCGCGCCGCTGGTCGCG
>CAZPUI010000679.1:0-3217 GCA_964589695.1 uncultured Solibacteraceae bacterium
GTGGGCTTCGGCTGCAATGTGATCCTCTCCGTGGCCCTCATGGGCCCCCTGGACACCCGGGGCATCAGCCTGGCCAATGGCCTGGCCAGCCTCGCAGGCCTTGGCTTCATGGCCTGGCACCTCCGACGCCTGCTGCCCCATTCCCCCTGGGAGCCTGTATTGAAGGGCTGGGTGTGCTTCGCTGGAGCGGCCGCCCTCATGGGCCTACTGGCCTGGTACCTCGGTCACCGGCTGGGGACCTATGCCTTCCGTGGCGCCTGGAACCAGGCCCTGCGTCTCTTCCCCGTCATCACTTTGGCGGCCCTGGCCTATTTCGCGATCCTTCAGGCACTTCGGGTTCCTGAGGCCCAGGCCCTCTACCGCATGGTCAGGAAGCGGCTCCCCGTGGGACAATAGCGGCCCCATGGACACCCTTGCCCTGAAGTACCGCCCCCGCGTGCTGGCCGACCTCGTCGGGCAGGAAGCGAGCGTGCGCGCCCTCACGAACGCCCTCAAGCGGGCCCAGGTCTCGGGCCGGATCCATCACCAGGCCTACCTCTTTGCGGGCACCCGGGGCACGGGCAAGACCAGCTCGGCCCGCATCCTGGCCAGGGCCCTCAACTGCCTTCAGGGTCCCACCCCCACGCCCTGTGGGGTCTGCGATGCCTGCGTGGCCGCGGAGCAGCCGGACCGGAACATGGACATCATGGAGATCGACGCGGCCAGCCGGGCCAGTGTGGAGGACGCCCGGGCCCTGCGGGAACAGGTCCAGACCCGGCCCGCCTTCTGCCGCTACCGGGTCTACATCATCGACGAAGTCCATATGTTGAGCCGGGCGGCCTTCGACGCGCTTTTGAAGATCCTCGAAGAACCCCCGGACCACGCCATCTTCGTCCTGGCCACCACCGAGCTCCAGGATGTGCCTGACACCATCAAGAGCCGCGTCCAGATCTTTCCCTTCCGTCTCATCCCCGTGGGCCTCATCGAGGGCCGCCTCAAGTCCATCTGCGACTCCGAAGGGGTGCAGGTGGAGGAAGGCAGCCTGCGGCTGGTGGCCGAAGCCGGGCAAGGTTCCATGCGGGATGCCCTCACCACCCTGGATCGGGTCATCAACGCCGGCGATGGGGTTGTCCAAGAAGCCTTGGTGCGGGAGCAGCTGGGCATCGTCCCCGCAGTGCGGGTGAAGGCCACCCTCCAGGCCCTCCTCGCCGGAGATGCGGGGGAAGTTCTGGACCAGTGCCAGGCCCTGGCCAGCCTGGGCACGGACTGGGTGAACTTCTGGCGGGAATTGATGCTGGCCTTCCGGGATCATCTCGAAGCGGTGGTGCGCCAGGGAGCCCCCCCCCAGGAGGTGCTGGGGCTCTCCCGCACGCTCCACCTGCTGCTCCAAAGGGAACGTGACCTGCGGGATTCTAGTCTGCCCCAGACGGTCATCGAACTGGCCCTGGTGACCGCCTCCCAGCTGCCCCACCTCGCGCCCTTGGATGCCCTGGTGAAGGGTACCCCTCCCCAAGGTCGTCCTGCGACCCAGGCGGCCCCCCGCCCTTTCTAGCCCCGCCTCCGCCAGCGGCGCCCGCCCCGGCGCCGGCGCCAGCCCCACCTGCCCTCCGTCCCATCGAGGATCCCAGCTCCCTGGAGCACCTGCGCAGAGGCCTCGCTGAAGCGCTACGCAGCGTTCCTGCGGGCCTGCCCCGCACCCTCTCCGCCCTGCCCCACATGGCCAGCACCGTGACCCTGAAGGGACAGGTCCTGCACTGGTACTTCCCTCCCAGCGTGCGCAACACCGCCCAGGATCTGGAACGGGAGCTGGCCAACCCAAGCCTGGTGGCCCACCTCCGCCAGGTACTCCCCGGCCTCCAGCGCATGGCCCTCACCTTCGAGGCGGAAACCCGGGCCAGACCGGAGGATCTCCTCCGGGAGGATCCCGTCTTCCAGGAACTCCTGCGGGCCACCAAGGGCGAAATCGTGGAAGTCTGGTCCGATAAGCACCCGCCTAGCCGCCGCTCACCGGGGGCATGAGGGCCACCTCATCCCCCTCCCGCAGGGCCCTCTCCCGCCCACAGAAGGCCTGGTTCACCGCCAGCAAGGCTTCGGGGGGCAGTGCCTTCAGGTCTGGATGGGCCAGAAGCGCGCCCAGGGTGGCGGGTTCAGGGAGCGGCCATTCCCGCGTCTCGAAGCCCAGAAGGGCCTTGTACCGGGCAAAACAACGGACGGTGATCATCCCGACTCCTGGGGGTACGCAGGAAGCCGGGCCGAGGCCCGGCTTCCGTGATCAATCAGGGACTAGAGGTCGATCTCGCCCATGCCCAAATCGTCGCTGCCGTCATCGCCTTCCTTGATGGCAGGGCTGACATCGAGATCGTTCTCAGCGCCGATGATCTCGCTGGCGGACCCGTACATCTGGCCGATGGTCTGCTTCCGGGCTTCCAAGGTGGCAATGAGATCCTGGACCCGCTTGATCTCTTCATTCAGGTGGTGCCACTCCGTCCGGATGGTGTGGTTCATCTGATCTACGTCCGCACGGCAGCGCTCCCGCGCCTGTTGGTAGAACGCAACTTGGTCTTTGCTAAGGTCCATGGGGTCTCCGCTAGGGTTGGATGTTGTAGGGGGTTTGGGGTGCTTTTTGGCCAATGGATTGTCCGAAGGGAATGGGAAATGATAGCCGCCTTAGCGCTTGATGGCGATCCACACAACCACCAAAACCACCACCACGGCCACGAGAAGCACTGGAACCAGCCAGGTGCGCTTGGAAGAGGCCTTAATTGCGGATTCGGGGTAGTCCGGTGGCGGCGGCAGGGGGGACCTGGCGACGGGAGGGATGCCATGGGCGGGCGAGGCCGCGGCGGGAACGGGATGGGGATGGACCTTCTTGTTGGAAGGTGAAGAGGGGCGGACGGGAGGGGGGAACTTCGTCGCGATCAGCAGTTCCACCTGCTCCTTGGTGCCCTTCAGCAGGGCGTTGGCGTACTCCGCCACATCGTGTTCCGCGGGGTCGTTGCTCTGGCTGATGAGCAGGGCCTTCAGGTCGCGCTCCAAGAGCCTCGCCGAGCTATAGCGCTTGTCGACATCCTTCTCCAGGGCCTTGGCCAGGATCGCACTCATCTCCGTGGAGACCGTGGGATTGATGGTCTTGATGTCCATCACCTTCCCAAGGCGAACCTTTTCCAGAACTCCAAGCTCGCTGTCCGCCTGGAAGCAGCGCTCGCCCGTCAGAAGCTCGAAGAGCACCAGTCCCAGG
>CAZPUI010000680.1:0-3215 GCA_964589695.1 uncultured Solibacteraceae bacterium
GATACCCGCCCGGGGCCCTCCCCCGCGTCTCCGCCCGCCGGGGGTGACCTGGGTGGCCCCATGATCCTCCCCTTCCTCCTCCTGTTCTGCATTGCCCGCTCCGGGCGGTCCGGTCTCCCTGCTTATCTGGGCCGGGACCGGGAAGGAGGGACCGGACGGGTGCTGCTGGGGCTCTCAGGGGCCCTGGGGTGCTGGGTGGCCCTGGCCATGCTCTACGGGGGAGTGGGCTGGCATCTGTCCGCCCCTTGGTCCCTGCCCCATGCCCACCTGGCCCTGGGGCTGGATGGCGGGGGTGCGCCCTTCCTCCTGGTGGTGAGCCTGGTGGGTCCCCTGCTGGCCTGGTACGGCCACACCTATTGGGATGCGGAACACCCGGACTCCGCCCCCCGCCTGCGCCTGACCTTCGGCTGCACCATCGCGGCCATGCAGGTGCTCACGGTGGCCCAGAACGCCATCCTCTTCCTGGTGGCCTGGGAGCTCATGGCCCTCCTGGGCTTCCTGATGGTGACCACGGAGGACCGGGACGAGGCGGTGCGGGAGGCGGGCTGGACCTACCTGGTGGCCACCCATGCCGGGACCCTCTGCCTCTTCGCGGGATTCGCCCTCCTGGCCACCCCCTGGGGCTCGTACGACTTCGCCATCCTACCCGAGGGTTTCAGCCGCACGCCCTCGGGCACCCTGGCCTTCCTCCTTCTGCTGGCGGGCTTCGGGCTGAAGGCCGGGGTGGCGCCCCTCCATGTGTGGCTGCCCGTGGCCCATGCCGCGGCCCCCAGCCATGTCTCCGCCTTGCTTTCGGGGCTCATGATCAAGATGGGTGTCCTGGGCCTCTGCCGGATCATCCTCTGGTTCCCGGATCCGCCCCTGTGGTGGGGGGGCCTTCTGGTGGGCCTCGGGGCCGCCAGCGGCATCCTGGGCCTGGGCTTCGCCCTGGGTCAGCGGGACCTGAAGCGCTTCCTGGCCTATAGCTCCATCGAGAACGTGGGGATCATCGTCCTGGGCCTGGGCATGGCCCTGGTGGGCAAGGCCCTGGGACAACCGGCCCTGGTGGTGCTGGGGGCGGCGGGAGCCCTCTTCCATGTCCTCAACCACGCCCTCTTCAAGCCCCTGATGTTCCTGGGGGCGGGCAGTGTGCTACATGCCACGGGGACCCGGGACATCGAAGCCCTGGGGGGCCTGGGCAAGGCCATGCCCTGGACGGCGGGGCTCTTCCTGTTGGGAGCAGCGGCCCTCTGCGGTCTGCCTCCCTTCAATGGGTTCGCCAGCGAATGGCTGCTCTACCTGGGGGCCTTCCACGGCTTGGCCAACGGTTCCTGGATCTGGGCCGCGGCGGTGGTGGTGTCCCTGGCCCTCATGGGGGGGCTCGCGGTGGCGGGCTTCGCCCGGGCCTACGGCATGGTCTTCCTGGGGGAGCCCCGCTCGGGGGCAGGCTCGGGCGCCCACGAGGTCCCGGCCGGCATGCTCGGCCCCATGAAGATCCTGGCGGGGCTCTGCACCGCCCTTGGCCTGGCCCCGGTGGTCCTGAGCCCGGCCCTCACCCGGGCGGTGGCCTCCCTGATCCCGGGGGCGCAGCTCCCCACCGTGCACCAGGTGTCCCGGTCCTGGGTGGTGTCCATGGTGGCCTCCGTCGCCCTGCTGGGGGCCCTGGCGGCCTGGAGCCGACTGCGCGGTCTCCAGTCCCGCCGCACGGGCACCTGGGACTGCGGCTACGGCGAGCCCACGAGCCGCATGCAGTACACCGCCAGCAGCTTTGGCCAGATGCTGGTGGATGCCTTCGGCTGGCTGCTCTGGCCCGTGCGGAAACTGCCCCGGGTCCTGGGCCTCTTTCCCCGGGCCAGCCGCTACCAGAGCAGCCTGCCGGACCCTGTGCTGGACCGCACCGTGGCCCCCGCCATGCAAGGTGTGGCGTGGATGGCCGCCCGGCTGAGGGTGCTTCAGGCTGGGCACCTGCCCATCTACCTGCTCTACGTGGTGGTCACCCTGGTGGCCCTGCTGGCTTGGACGTTATGAAAATTTGAAAATTCCTTCGGAATTTTCAATGGGGTGAAGCTATGAGATGGTCGATCGTGTTGCAGGTGGCGGGGCTGGTGCTGGCGCACCTGGCGGTGGCGCTCTTCGTGCCGCCCTTCCTGCTGGGGGTCATCAATAAGGTGAAAGCCCTCTTCGGGGGGAGGGTGGGGCCGCCGGTGCTGCAGCTGTACAGCGACCTGGCCAAGCTCTTCCGGAAGGATGCGGTCTACAGCCGGACCACCACCTGGGTCTTCCTGGCGGGGCCCGTGGCCGCGGTGGCCCTGCCCCTCACGGCCGCACTCATGGTGCCCTTTGGGGGGGCCCGGGCCCCCATGGCCTTCCCGGGGGACCTGGTGGCCTTCGCCTACCTCTTCGCCATGGCGCGCTTCCTCACGGTGCTTTCGGCCTGGGCACGGTCTCGGCGGCGACGGCGGCCCTCAAGACGGTTCAGGATCAGGCCAAGGCGCTACAAGCCCAGGTCGACACGCTCAGCAATGGCGTCAAAGCGACTGAGCAGGGCCTGGAACGCACTGAAACCGAACTCAAGGCCAAGCTCGCCAAGCTCGCGGAACTCGGTCAGAAAACAGCGGGCCTGAGTGAGAACCTGACAGGTCTGCTTGCACAGGCCGAGCAGCTGGTCAAAGATGGCAAGCCCTTGCCCGGCAAAATGCCTCAGCTTGACCAGTTGCTCAGCAAGCTGCAGCAAGCCGAAGCCGAACTGGACGCACTGGGTCTGCCCGGCGTCAAGACCCAGCTGATCGAGTTGCGCGGCCAGATTCAGCAGCAGCGCCAGGACTACACGGCTGCCGTCAGTCAGTTTAATCAGCAGCGTCAGACGCTGGAAAACAAAAGTGGGCGCCTGCAGGATCTGCTCAAGGCTTATCAGCAGCAGATCTCGATGCTCGCCAGCCAGCACAGCGAAGCCGCCGCAAAGCTCACCAGCTTCACTGAACTGCCGGAAACCCAGCGTCAGACTGTCCAGCGTGAGCTAGACGCCGCCGCCGAGGCGATTCAGAGCCATCGCGCCAGTTACGACGTGCTCGACAAAACGCTCAAAGACACGCTTGTGCCCGGTGCCCGCGAGGTCGTGGCCGTCGAGACCGCCATGGCTGCCAGCCGCGAGGCGCTGGAAAATACTTTTGCCGGGCTCGAAACCCGAATCGAAGCCAGCGACGCCATGCTGGCCAGTGCTGAAACCACCGTGCAGG
>CAZPUI010000681.1:0-3214 GCA_964589695.1 uncultured Solibacteraceae bacterium
CCCAGGATGAGACCCACGCCCTGGCCCAAGGCATCAAGGTCCTCAAGGAACGCACGGAGCGCCTGCGCCCCATCTTCCAGGAGATGGTGGCCCTGGAGGCGGAAGGCAAGCTCACCCACACCGTAGAAGCCATGATGGGCAGCATCATCCACATGTCCGTCAACCGTTTCCTGCGCTCCGCCCAGCGCATGCAGGAGATGGTTATCTACGATTTCCTGGTGCGCATCTACCAAAGCCGGGTGGCCCGGGAGAAGAAGGGGAAGAAGGGCTGAACCCGGGGGGCATCCCCAGGCAGATCCATCCAGCCCTGAGGCTCAGAGAGGGCCTCGGGGCTGGTGGAACAGGGGAGCTGCACCCAAGGAATGGCCTCGCCGCCAGGACCGCCCTTGAATGGCAGGGTTCCGCCCACCTTTACGCTGGGCTTCCTTCCCGCTACCGTTCGCCCCCCTTCCCCGGGTTCCTGGGCGGACTGAACATCATTTGCCTCACATGAATCCCTCCGTTGCTAGCATTTCGGGACCGTGACGCCAGATCACCCAAGAAGGGTCGTGCCATTTCAGAACTCCAATTTTCATGTCTAACAAGGAACCCACCCATGCGCATGTTGCTCCTTTTGCTGCCACTCCTTTTCCTTGGATGTGCACAGCCTGTCACCCAATTTGAAATCCAGAATTTGGCAGCATCAAATGCCGTAAAAATCGAGGATCTTCGCCCTCAAATCGAAAAACAAAGCGAGATCCTTAGCCTTTCCATCACCAGCGAGGCCTATGGGATTTATCGCAAAGGGGACGAAACGCTCAATCCCAGCATGGTCAGGGCACTGCAGCATCGCATTTATCAAAAACTGGGCCCTGGTGCACAGAACCAAACCATCAAGCTTCATCACATGGTGACCTACCTCAATATGAAATCAGAATTGCGCAAGGGTGCCCTTGGTGGAGCCATTGGTGCCGGCATCGCCGCTGCGCCGCAACAATCCCTGTTTTCCTGCGAGGTGGTCGATCCCAAGCACTTCGAGCAGAGTGCGACCAAGGAGCATCTCCGGGCCTTGTATACCGAATCGGAAAACCCCAGCAAGAGCAGTGTCTTCGTGATCTATATCGAAAGCGAAATCAACGGGAAGCGCGTCTTCACCAAATGCATGTCCTCCACGAAGGTCCCAGAAGGAAAGAAACCCCATGTGGTGGCCATGGACGCCGCCCTCGATTTCCACATGGCCCAGCACGGCGAGGGTCCCAGACAAAATTAAATGGCCAATTGTTGGAACGTGAGCATCAGATGGCGTAGTTCGCCACCGGATCCGCCTCCAGCTCCCGCTGTCGCTCCAGGACGGCCGCCAGGCTGAGGGTGCGATAGGCCCCTGCCAGGGCGTGGCTGCCCCGGTCCCACAATTCCTGCAGGGCGCAGGCCCCGGACCGACCACAGCAACCCAGACCCCCGGGGCAATCCGAAAGGTTCAGGGGGCCCTCCAGGGCCTCCAGGATCCTGAGCACGGTGATCTCCGAAGGATGCTGGGCCAGGGTGTAGCCCCCCCGGGCCCCGCGCACCGCCAGGACCAGTCCCGCCTTCCTCAGGGGGCCCATGAGTTGCTCCATGTAGGTCGCCGGCAGATTCTCCTGGGCCGCCAGGTCCTTGAGGAACATGGAACCCTGGCCATGGCCCTTGGCCAGGGCGAGCATGGCCCGCATGCCATAGGTGGATCGGGTGGAGAAGCGCATGAAGACTCCGACAGGACCGGATCGGCCCTGGATCCAGCCTAGAAGGCCTCGTCCGGAAGGACCAGTCCCGCGGCCACGGTGCCGAAGGTGGTCTCATCCACCAGGATGAAACCGCCGTTCCGGGGCAGGTGGGCGTAAGGGTCCGGGGCGATGGGCTGGTGAAGGCGCAGGCGGACGGTGGCGATATCGTTCATGGCCAATTCCCCAGCGGGCACCTGGCGAAGGCTTTCCAGGTCCAGGCGTCCCAGCACCTCCCGAATCTCCGCCCGCACCTCCCGGGGTCCATGGCGAAGGAGAAGGCGGCGACCGGGGGTCAAGGGCCGCTCCCCCAGCCAGCAGAGGGTGGCCGTCAGCTCCCGCAGGGGCGCCGGGGCCTGGGCCGGGGCCACCAGGAGGTCCCCCCGCGCCACATCCAATTCATCCTCCAGGTGCAGGGTCACGCTCTGCCCGCACTGGGCCACCTCCAGATCCCCCCCGTAGGTCTCGATGCGGCGGATCCGGGTGCCGAGCCCCGAGGGCAGGACCCGCACGGCATCCCCCACGGCCACCCGCCCGGCCTCCACCCGGCCCTGGTAGCCGCGGTAGTCCAGGAACTCGGGTTTCCGGGGTCGGCAGACCCCCTGGACGGGGAAACGGAAGGGCGCGACCGGATCTTCGCCCCGCACCTCCACCGTCTCCAGCAAGTCCAGGAGGGTGGGTCCCGAGTACCACGCCATGTGGGGTCCCCGCTCCACCACCATGTCACCCTCCAGGGCGGACAGGGGGATGAAGACCAGGTCCTGGACCCCGAGGCGGTGGGCAAAGGCTTCGCAGGTGCGGCGGATGTCCTGGAAGGTCTCCTGGCGGTAGCCCACCAGATCCATCTTGTTCACGGCGACCACCAGGGGACGGAGCCCCATGAGGTGGGCCAAGGTCATGTGCCTCCGGGTCTGCTGGAGCACCCCCTTCCGGGCGTCCACCAGAACGATGGCCAGATCAGCCGTGGAGGCCGCCGTGACCATGTTGCGGGTGTACTGCTCATGCCCAGGGGCATCGGCCAGGATGTACTTCCGGGTGCCGGTGCTGAAGTACCGGTAGGCCACATCGATGGTGATGCCCTGCTCCCGCTCGGCCTGAAGACCATCCGTGAGCAGGGAGAGGTCGGTGGCCGTCAGCCCCCGCCGACGGCTGGTGGTGGCCAGGGCATCCAGGGTGTCCGCCAGGATGGCCTTGCAGTCGAAGAGCAGTCGACCGATGAGGGTGGACTTGCCGTCGTCCACGGAGCCGCAGGTCAGGAAGCGGAGCAGGCCGTTGTTAGACATATTAATCCTTCAAAAATCAAAACGGGTCACAGGGTCAAGAGAAAAACTTTCAACACGGAGAACGCTGAGCACACGGAGCGGCTTCCGGCCGCAACCAAAGAGCGGGTTAAACACGGAGAACACCGAGCACACGGAGAAAAGCACGGAGAAAGAAACCATGGCTTGAGGGTTCCGGCTTCCTGGCCTGGTTCCAGC
>CAZPUI010000682.1:0-3212 GCA_964589695.1 uncultured Solibacteraceae bacterium
GGGACCTTCCCCCCGGATAGGCACCACCGTCGCCACGCCGCGTCATGACAGCCCCCGAAAACAGGCCTCAGCCACGGATCACCCATGCCCAGGGACCTTCTCAAGCTCATCCCCGCCCTACGCATCCACTGGATCTCCGAAGGCACCCTTCCCCAGGGCCTCATCGAAGCCCTGGAGCCCTCGGAGGTCATGGGCCACTACCTGGCCTGCCCGCACTGCGGGGCCCCCCTCTTCGCCAATGCCCAGGCCACCGTGGAAAAGGCCCGCTCCGTACAGGCCTTCCTGGAAGCCTGGGAGCGGGCCCATCTCATGCATGTGTGTCCAAAGGAAAACTAGGGGCGGTCCAGGGAGGACCTGAACAGCTTAGTCCGTCACTTCCCCCGAAAAGGCGGCTTTGCCCATTTCCTTGCCATCGGCGGCCAGAACCTTGACGACCCATTCGCCCCCATCACCCTTGCGGAAGGTCCGGAAGGCATTGGTGCGGTAGGGGGAACGGGGAACGGACAGTTCCTGTCGCGAAACCTCCTTCTCGCCCTTGAGGAACACCACCGCCACCTTGGATTCCGCCGCTCCCGAGACCTTCGTCCATGCGTAGATCTTGGTGTTGGCGGCGACCTTGAAGGAGGTGGCCTCACCGGTGATGGCCATCTTCTCCACCCCCAGCCCCACCTTGATCTCGGCCCCGACCTCCGAGGAGGCCGTAGGCGAAGGGGCTTTCTGGGCGATGGCGATGCCGGTGCCAACGACGAGGGCGAAAAGGGTCCACAGAACACGGGTGGGCATGGAAAACTCCGGGATGATGACGCAAGTGTACGGCAATTGTGCGTTTTCACTCTCGCGAATTCGCCCGAGATCCACAGGAGCGTGGCACTCGATCCCGGCCCCGGGCCCTGGCAGGGACCCCTACCTGCAACCTTTCACAGTGCCTTCCTGCAGAAGGGATCCCTGTCCAACATGGGATCGAGCCCCTGACCATAGGTCACCGCGGGACATCCCCCACAGACATTGCGCTGCCGGCAGCGGTGGCATTCCGCAGGGCCGCAGCGGTAGCGTTTTGCCAGCACGGAATCGTAGATCGTTCCCAAGCTCATGTCGTTCAAGTGGCCAAGGGGGGAGGGGTATTTCCGGCACGCATGCACCGCGCCTTCAGGGAGCAGGGCCACAAAGTTGAAGGCCGCCCCGCAGCCGTGCCCAGTGCAGCCCCCGAAGGGCTTGCGCAGGGGCAGGGCATTGAAGAGGTTGTCCTTCAGGCCAAGGATGGGGTTGGTACGTCGGTGTCGGACATACTCCCGCAGGAAGGAATCAAAGGACTCGGGCGTGGGCAGGTCCAGGTTCCTTCCTGCTCCAACTTGGGACAGGCGGTTGAAGGTCAAGCGCTCCGTGAGTCCCCGCAACAGGGTCCCCAGGGGGAGCACCTGCTCAAGGTTGGCGCGGGTCAGGGTCAGCATGACGTGGGTGGTGAGGTCCAGCCGCCTCGCGTCCCGCAGGAAGTCCATGGTCCGACGGAAGTGACCTTGGCCACGGATGGCATCGTTGTGCTCCGCATGGCCTTCGAGGCTCACCTGGTAGTACAGGGGCGGACCCAACTCCGTCATACGCTGGATGAGATCCCCCGCGATGGGATTTCCCAGGATCGACAGGGGAATCCCGGCACCAGCGATGGCCCGGTACAGTTCCCAGAAGCCCAGGTATTTCATGGGATCGCCTCCCGTGAGGCAAATGCGCGGTGCCACCCTGCGATCGCGGCAGAACGACCGGAATTCCTCCAGGACCTCCAGGGCGCGAGCCACAGGCAGGGTTTCCCGATCGCTGCGATCGTAACAGTGGGCGCAGTTCTCGGTACAGGCATTGGTGAGGTGCCACTGGAGCGTGAACTGTCGCGCCCGGCGGCCAAAGAACCCCCGATCCCGGAGCAAGGTCATCAGCTCCCGCACCCGCCGCAGCCACCCCCACCACATGAGGATCCACCGCCACAGGAAGACCCGCTGCTGCAGGAAGATCCACTGCCACAGGACCCACTGCTGCCGGGACTCCCCCCCCCAGCCACCCGCTTCTGCAGCCGCCCTGCGCAGGCGGAGTGGGGCGAAGGCTGTGATCAATCGACTCGGCAGCATGGCCAGCCCCCCAATGGCGACACTGAAGGTCAATTCGGTGGAATCCTTTGGATCCGTGCGTGTGGGGATCTTGAGGGTGTTGAATAGATCGAGAACCTTATTCCACACCTTCCCCCCCAGCGCGGTCCGGGGCCGATGCACGACGGTTTTCACGATCCAGCAGGCCAGCGCGACAAGGGCCAGCAGAAATAGGAGATTGTGCCTCCCTCGGGACAGGGCCACCAGGACCTTGAGGCAGGCCAGGGCGCCCAAACCCGTGAGGGCCAACGTCAGGCGGAGCCGCCTGGACGCACGAACTTCGACACTGGGGAGGAGTCCAAGGCCCACCAGGCCCTGCCCCACACTCTCGGCTTCCCCCAGGATAATGCGATCCGTGAACACCTGGTCGGCTTGACGTTCCTTGGCGCACTTCACGAGGATGGCCTTCTCCAGGGGCCTCCGGCTCAGGTCAGCCGCTTCGGGTCTGGAGGCCACCAACTGACTGCCGGTGACCCTCAGCAGCCCCCGCTCAAGGAGGGAGACCACGGATGTGAGGATCAACTCCCGAGGGCCACCGCGGAGATAGGCAATCTGGCATGGGTCTTGGGCCACGCGGAGGGCGATGGCCTCGACGCCCCCCTCATTTCCTCCTTCCTGGTACCACTGATGGGCGTAGACCAGAAGGATGGTGGCCGCACTCACGACGGTGAAGAAGAGCAGGAATTCCGGCCCAGGTAAATCCAAGGGGTTGAGGCTCATGTCAAACCAGCCTTTCCGCCTGATCCCGCATGGCCGTGGCCAGCTCCAGCAGTTGAATCAAGGAGGGTCCCGCAACCCCAGGGGGAAGCGTCCCCGTTTCCCGGGCCAAGGAGATGTACTGCAGCGTCCCGGGAAAGCCTGCCCTCTCTGCCACGCGCTGAAGGGCCTCCTTGGGGGGCGGCACATCGTGGCACCCCTGCAATTCCAGAAGGGTGACCGCAGCCGCGCGCAGGGGTCCTGCGGCATCAGCGAGGACCTTGGGCAGGTCCTCCTCCCGCAGGCTTCGGGTGAGGTACTGTTCCCTCAGGCGCAGCACCAGGTTCATAAGGATTTGGCGCAGGCGCGCCATCCGGACCTGGG
>CAZPUI010000683.1:0-3207 GCA_964589695.1 uncultured Solibacteraceae bacterium
CCACCCGGGCCTGGCCCTGGGGTTGCTTTTCAGCATCCTTTCCGGCGGGCGGGGTGGCGGCGGCGGCCGTGGTGGCTGGTCCGGGGGTGGGGGTCGCTCCGGAGGCGGTGGCGCCTCGGGTTCTTGGTGAGGGATTGCCATGGTGGGCATGGGTCGCAGGGGTCTGAGGAAATGCCTGGATGAACCCCGGGTGGTGGAGGCCATCCAATCCGCGGAACGGGTCACTTCGGGGGAGATCCGCGTGTCCGTCTCCACGTTCTTCTGGGGCGACCTGGAGAAGGTGGCCCAGAAAGCCTTCGTGCGTCTGGGCATGGACCGGACCGCGCAGCGCAATGGCGTTTTGATCTTTCTGGTGCCCAGCCGCAGACGGTTCGCCGTGCTCGGGGATATCGGCATCCACGCCAAGGTGGGGCAGGCCTTTTGGGATGAGCTGGCCGCCTGTCTTTCCCTGCATTTCAAGCGCGGTGACTTCACCGAGGGTCTCGTGGCGTGCATTGGCCTGGCGGGGAAACTTCTGGGGGAGCACTTCCCGTCCCAGGGGGATGTGGACCGCCAGGAACTGTCCGATGACGTGGACCGTGGCGCCTAGGTTGGACCGTCGGAACGGCTTCCGGGATTCATTGCCAAGGCTCCGTGGAGGGGACTCACCCGGAACCTGGACCTCCACAGGGACCCCCCCTTTTGGTTCCCCGAAGCTCTCATGGTGTCCCAATGCCGCTTCCCGACCCCCCTTTGGATGACCTTCTCGACCGACCTGCCCCGCGGCTAGAGTCTCTCCTGCGTTGGCTGCTGCGGGCATCTCCCGTGCAATCCGTGCACGGCGAGCCCCGCCGCACGACCCGATTGCGAAGGCTTCATGCGGGCCTGATCAAACGGGGACTCCTCGAGGATCTCTCCACGGAATTGAACCATGCCTCAGCCATCCGCCTGCTGGCAGAGACAGGCTTGCCCGACCGTACTTCCTTCCTTGGTGAGGGATTCCTTCGGGTGGTGGACCGGTTCATCCCCCGGCTCGACCCCGTCGGCGACCTCTACGCGATGTTGGATAGGCTGCAGCTCGATGAATCGGACGCCCTCTGGATTGAAGGGCTACCTGCAGATCTTCGATCCACGTGGGGAAGCATGGTAACCCCCACCCAGGACATCTGGGTACATGCGGCCCGACTGCTCGCCCACCGTGCCTCGGCCGTCGGCCTGTCCCGTGACCTTCTGGCCCTGGATGTGGCCGGAAGCGATGCGGCCTCCCCCTTCTTCAACCTGTCCCGGGTCGTCCAAGAACGGGGCGAGCGGCCAGAGGACCCGGAGGCATGCCTGGCCTGGGAGCACTGTCGGGCTGAATGTGCCAGGGCGCTGGATCAGGCCCAGGACAGGATCGAGGACCACGGGGTATCCACCGACTTGGTGTTCCGCCTCGAACTGCTGGAAGCCCAACTCGATCGCATCGCCAAACTGCTGATGTTCGTGTCGGGGGATGGCGATGGCATTGCCTTTATGGCCGAGCTGGTCCGTGGCAGCGCCTCGCAGCATGGCCTCATGGTCCTGCTCCGTACCACCGTCAAGCGATTGGCCCGCAGGGTGGTGGAGCATACAGGGGACACGGGCGAGCACTACATCGCCCGCAATCGCCATGAATGGTGGGCCATGGCCTGGTCCGCTGTGGGGGGTGGTTGCCTCACCGCAGGCACGGCCTTTTTCAAATACGGCCTGTCCACCCTGTCCTTGGCGCCCCTGGTGTTGGGCCTTTCCCTGACCTTCAACTACACCCTGAGTTTCTGTTTCATGCAGGTTCTGGGGTTCAGCCTGGCCTCCAAATTGCCGGCGATGACCGCAGCAGCTCTGGCCCGAGCCCTGGAATCGGAAGACGGCCAGGGCCGCGAGATCGAGCTGGTGGCTGCCATCACGCGCACCCAGGTCATCGCCACAGTGGGAAATGTCTTCGCCGCCATCCCTGCCGCTTTCATCCTTTCAGGGCTATGGATCGGGCTCACGGGCCACGGCCCCCTCAGCCCAGAGACCGCCCTGCATGGCCTCCACGCCAACCACCCCATCTACGGCTGGACCCTGGTCTTTGCCGCAGCCACGGGGGTTCTGCTGTGGTTGTCGAGCCTTGCCTCAGGGTGGGTCGCCAATTGGAGCGCCTACCGCCACCTACCCGAGGCCCTGGCCCAGAGTTCCCGAATTCGCGCCCTGCTGGGTGGACCGCGCGCCGAATCACTGGGTCGTTTCGTCCACCAGCACATTTCGGGGTTCCTCGGGTACTTCGTTTTGGGCACCCTGCTGATCTTCGTGCCCCTGGCCTTTGCCTTCGCGGGTATTCATCTCGAGGTGCGTCATGTCACGCTCCAGGCGGCCTCACTGGCCCTGGCCTCCGCCAGCCTATGGGATCAAGGCACCCTGGCCTGGCCGGATGTCCTCTGGGGGCTGGTAGGGATTGCCCTCATCGGCGCTGTGAACTTCGCGGTGTCCTTCACCCTGGCGCTGTGGACCGCCCTGCGCGCCAGAGGGTTCAGCGGCCGCAATCGTCGTCGTCTCGGGTGGGGCATCCTCAAAACCTTCAGTCGCCAGCCGGGCCGTTTTCTTCTACCACCCGATGCTTCCTCCGATCACCCCCACCCCGGAGATCACCCGTGAATGGGCGTCGTCAGGAGCGGTGTGATCGGCACCCACCCGTCCGGAAGCCATTCCACCTCTGCGGGGGTGCCGGGGCCGTTGGGAGCCCCTTTGGAACGCATCAAATTGACCGTTTTGAACCTTCACTTTGAACGTGTTTCCGGTTCCTGGATATTCACAAATCGAATAACCGACGATGAACAAAGGCCTTCATGGTCGGCTTCATCCTTGCATTAAGTCTTCTCGAAAAACGAGTCCATCCAGAGTTTCCTGGATTGCGTAGGCATGATGCTGACGGGGGCCAGATTCGCATGAACCATGACCTGAGCCTGCCCAACTCCGTGGACATCTCGGAGGCACTGCGCGCCTCCGAGCTTTCCTATCGCCGACTTTTCGAGGCAGCCCAGGATGGCATTCTCATCCTTGAGGCCGCCACAGGGCGTGTCATCGACGTGAATCCCTTCCTCATCAAGCTCCTGGGGTTCTCCCACGCCGACATGGTGGGCAGGACCGTCGGCGATCTGAGTCCGTTCAGGGACCTGGTGTCCAACCAGAAGATGCTGGAGAAGTTGCAGAAGGTGGGCTACGTCCGCTATG
>CAZPUI010000684.1:0-3203 GCA_964589695.1 uncultured Solibacteraceae bacterium
TATCGGGGAAAAGCTGGCGGTCTTCGAACCCACCCATGGCAGCGCCCCCAAGTATGCGGGCCAGTACAAGGTGAACCCCATCGCCACCATCCTGGCGGGCAAGATGATGCTGGAATGGCTGGGGGAGAAGGAGAAGGCCCAGCGCCTCGAGCAGGCCACCGCGGCCGTCATCGCCGAGGGGCAGGTGCGCACCTACGACATGGGTGGGAGCGCCAGCACCCTGGAGATGGGTGAAGCCATCGCCCGGAAACTCTAGCGCGACGGAGCCACGCCCCGCGCCCCACCCCTTTCCAGGGCCCCCAAGGAGCTGAACGATGCCCCAGATCCTCATCCATGAAGTCGGTCTCCGGGATGGCCTCCAGGTGGAGAAGCAGGTGGTCCCCACGGAGAAGAAGCTGGAATGGCTCCAGGCGCTCATCCAGGCTGGGCTGGACATGGTGCAGGTGGGTTCCTTTGTGCATCCGGAGAAGGTGCCCCAGATGGCCGACACGGACGAACTCTTCCATCGTCTCAAGGCCGGATCACCTTCCCGGGCGCTGCTCTCGGGCCTGGCCCTGAACGAGAAGGGGGTGGAACGGGGCCTGAAGTGCGGCGTGGACCTCTTCTGCCTTGGGGTTAGCGCCTCGGCGACCCATAGCCAGAAGAACACGGGGATGGGGACCGAAGAGGCTCAGCGCCGCATCATCGCCGCCGCCCAGGAGGCCCTTCGCGCCCACACGCGGGTCCAGGTCTCCGTGCAGAGTGCCTTTGGATGCGGCTTCGAGGGGCCCATTTCGGAGGAACGGGTGCTGGGGATCGTGAAGGCCTACCTCGAGGCGGGCCTCACCCACCTCAGCCTGGCGGACACCGCGGGACATGCGCACCCGGCGCAGGTCAGGCGCCTCTTCGAAGGGATCCTGGCCATGGCCCCTGAGGCCCAGCTGACCGGCCACTTCCACGACACCTACGGACTGGGCATGGCCAATGTCTACGCGGCGATGGAGGCCGGGGTCACCTGTTTCGAGACCTCCTTTGCCGGGCTGGGGGGCTGTCCCTTCACCAAGGTCGCCGCCGGCAATGTGGCCACGGAGGACCTGGTGCATGGACTCCAGCGCGCAGGCACACGCAGGGACCTGGACCTGAATACCCTTATCGGCGTGGCCCGGGATGTGGCGGACTTCTTCGGCCGGGACCTTCCGGGCCGTGTCCATAGGACGGGCGCCCTCGCGTCGTAGGACCCGCGCAAGAACTACCTGTGCAGTTCAGGTTGTTCTGCTGCGGCCCCTTGTGCCAGACCGTGACCGAAAGGTTCAAGCTGTTTTTGCGTAACAGCTTAGGGCCCTGCGATCGAACCTCCCCTTCGGAGTCCAACCATGACGACACCACGCATCCTCGAAGGCATCAGGGTCCTGGACCTCACGAACGTGCTCAGCGGGCCCTTCGCCTCGCTGCACCTGGCCCTGCTGGGGGCCGAGGTCATCAAGATCGAGAACCCCAAGGACGGGGACCTGGCCCGCAAGCTGGGCATCGTGCAGGAGTTCAACAAGAAGCTGATGGGCACGAGCTTCCTGGCCCAGAACTGCAACAAGAAGTCCGTAAGCCTCAACACCAAGAGTCCCGAAGGGAAGGAGATCTTCAAGCAATTGGCCCGGGAGGCTGATGTCATCATCGAGAACTTCCGCCCCGGGGTCATGGATCGCCTGGGCATCGGCTACAAGGTGATTTCGGAGCTGAATCCCAGGATCATCTTCTGCGCCATTTCCGGCTTTGGCGCCACCGGGCCCGATGCCGATAAGCCGGCCTACGACCAGATCATCCAGGGGCTCTCGGGCGAGATGTCCATCAATGGCGATGCGCGGCTGAACCCCCTCCGCGCCGGGTTCCCCGTGTGCGACACGGTGGGCGGGCTGAACGCCGCCTTCGCCGTCATGTCCGCCCTGTTCCACCGCGAGCGGACGGGGGAGGGCCAGTACATCGATGTCGCCCTCCTGGACAGCATCATGCCCCTCATGGGCTGGGTGGCGGCGAACCTCCTCATTGGCGGGCAGCAGCCCGTGGTCATGGGCAACGACAACTTCACCGCCGCCCCCAGCGGCACCTTCCGGACCCAGGACGGCTTCATCAACATCGCCGCCAACAAGCAGGAGCAATGGGAGGCGGTGTGTGCTGTCCTGGGGGTTCCCGAGCTGAGGACCGATCCGCGATTCCAGGAACGGGACACCCGCAAGCAGCACCGGAAGGAGCTCACCCCCCTGCTGGAGGCCCGGTTGGCCCAGAAGCCCACCCTCCACTGGGTGGAGGCCCTCAATGCCCAGGATGTTCCCAGCGGCGAGATCCTGGACCTCGGCCAGGCCCTGCGTCAGCCCCAGGTCCAGCACCGGGGCGTGCTCCAGAAGGTCGAGGTGCCAGGCATCGGGGAGATCGAGGTGTTCGGCCTGACCGCCCAGTTCAGCAAGACGGGCGGCGAGGTCACCACCCCACCCCCCACCCTGGGGGAACACAACGCCGAAATCCTGGGCAGGCTCGGGATCGATGAAGCCCGGCTCCAGGAGCTCAAAGCCAAGGCCGTGATCTAGGACGGCCCGATTCCTGTTTCCTACCACTCCTCTCGAGGTGACGCATGGGTATGACCGTCGTAGAAAAGATCCTGGCCCGGGCGGCGGGTGTGGAGACCGTCCGGGCCGGGGATGTGGTGGAACCCAGGGTGGACCTGGCCATGTCCCATGAGAACGGCGCGCTGGTGATCAACCAGTTCCACGAGATCTATGAAGGCACGGGTCGGGAGGCCAAGCCCTGGGATCCTTCCCGCATCGCCATCATCTTCGACCACCGGGTACCGGCGGAGGGACCCAAGACCGCCACGAACCATAAACTCATCCGCACCTTCGTGGCCCAGCATGGCATTTCCAAGTTCCACGATATCCGTGGGGACCGGGGGGGCATCTGCCACCAGATCCTGCCGGAGTACGGCTATGTGCGGCCGGGTTACGTGGTCGTCGGCACCGACAGCCACACCACGAGCCACGGGGCCCTGGGGGCCTTCTCCTTCGGCATCGGGGCCACGGAAATGGCTTCGGTGTGGACGCTGGGGGTGGCCTTGAACGTGGAAGTGCCTCCCACCATCAAGGTGGTGGTGAAGGGGACCTTCCCGGAACAGGTGGGGCCAAAGGACCTCATCCTGCACCTCATCGGCAGGCTCACGGCCCAGGGCGCCAATTTCCGGG
>CAZPUI010000685.1:0-3188 GCA_964589695.1 uncultured Solibacteraceae bacterium
TTCCTCCAGGGGCAGCGCGAACCGTTCTTCCCCCAGCCGAAAGACGGCGAAGGGACGGGTCTCGGACCGGGTCATGTCCCGCTGGTCCAGGCCACCTTCGGCCCGGGCCCTGAGCAGCCGGACGTGGTCCTCGGGTAAGTCCCCGAAAAAGGTCTCATAGCGGGTGGGTCCCGTACCCGCCAGGGCCTTGGCCACGAGCACCGCTGGATCCAGCAGGTGGTAGACCCGCTGGTCCCGGAGCCCCAGGGCGGCCACCACCGGCGGCCCGCCCCCGGCCTCCGGGTCCTCCATGGGGGCCTCCATCTGGTGGGGCTCGAAGGCCAGGAGGTCGTCCACGGCCTCCGCCAGGAAACCGTAGGGGGGGGCCCCGGGTCGGGCCTTGAAGAGCACCAGGACATGGTCCGGATGGACGGGGGCCGCAGCGACCCCCAGCACCGCCGCCAAGTCCAGAACAGGCACGGAATGGCCGCGAAGGTTGAAGAGGCCGATGATGTGGCCCGGCACCCGCTCCGTGGGCTGGAGGAGGGGGGCGTAGAGCATTTCCTGGACGCAGGCCATGGGCAGACCGTGGCGGCGCCCCCCCACCAGGAAGCCCAGGTAGTCCCGGACCGAGGATTCAGACGGGGCGGGTGCCGAACCTCCCGTGGATGCCCCCCGAGCCACGTCGTCGCCTGCACCGTTCATCCAGACCTCCGTTCAAGCTGGGGTTCGAGGTGGGCCAGGAGGTCCGCGCAGCGCTGGTGCACATCGCGGCCCCGGAAAGGTTCAAGGCCTTCCACCACCGCCTTTTCATCCAGGCGCGAGGCCACTTCCAGGGCCCTGCGCAGGTCCTTCAGGGCCTCAGGTACCTTCCCCTGGTCCTGGTGGATCCGGGCCCGATCCATGAGGGCCGCCACATGGTCCGGGGCCAGGTAGATCACCCGGTCCAGGGCGGCCACCACGGCGGAGGTCCGCCCCTGATCCGAGGCCAGGAGGCTCTTCAGGTAGTGCAGGGAGGCCGACACGGGATGGTGCCCCAGGGCTTCCTCCAACAGGGTCACCGCCTCCTCCCCCCGCCCCAGGTTGGCCAGGGCCTGGATCGCCACCCGGGCGGCCCCCTCGTCCCGGGGATACAAGGCCATCACTTTCCGGGCCAGCTCCAGGGCCAGCACGTGGTTCCCCGCCCCCAGGGCCCGCCGGGCCTCCTGGACAAGGTCCGGGGCGGCGGGCGGGGCCTGAGGGGGGGGATGGGCCACGAAGGGAAGAATGGCGGGGGGCAGGGGTCGGGCCTTGGGGGCCTGGGCCGGAACGAACCGTGGTGGCCCAGGTTCGGGCATCGCCTGGTCCCGGCGCAGCAGGGTGGAGTGGGCATGGTGCTCCACCCTGAAGCCCGGGGGCGGGTCACCCGCCAATTCGTTGTGTCCCAGCACCAGCACGCCCTGGGGCGCGAGCACTTCGGCGAAATGGCGCGCCAGGGTCCTGCACACGGAGGGCGGGAAATAGATGAAGACATTCCGGCAGAGAATCAGGTCGAAACCCCCCTCGCCACTCAGGGACGTGAAGGAATCCTGCACAAGATTGTGGTGCTTGAACTTGACCATGCCCCGCAGGGCGGGGGACACGGTCCACTCGTCCTTGGAAGGGGTGAACCAGCGGGCCTGGAGGCTCGCATCCACCCCCCGGAAGGACCAGGCCCGGTACCGGGCCGCCCGGGCCCGGTCCAGGGCCGCCTCGTTGAGGTCCGTGCCCAGCACCTCCACCTGCCAACCCAGGGCCGCGGGCAGGACTTCCGCCGCCAGGATGGCCAGGGTGTAGGCCTCCTCCCCGGTGCTGCAACCGGCGCTCCAGAACCGCAGCCGTCGGCCATGGGACTGGGAGGCCCAGGCCCCCAGCACCTGGTGCCGGATGACCTCCAATTGGCCCGGATCCCGGAAGAAGTAGCTCTCCCCCACCGTCAGCCGTTCCCGCAGGGGGCGCCAGAGCTCACCCATGCTGGGCGCCATCTCCAAGCGTTCAAAGAGGGTGCCCAGGTCCGGGAGACCCAGCTCCTGCCGGGTGGCCTGGAGGGCCGCCTGCAACTCCCCCACCTTGTCGCTGGGACAGTCCAATCCCAGGGCCTCCGTCACCAGGTGACGAAAGGCGCGCAGGGCCATGGCATCGTGGGACATCTTCGAGGTTCCGAGGTGGTTTCATCGGGTGGCCCAGGGGAAACGTGAATTGCGGTAGCGTGGGGCATTCGTGCTTAGCCTTCGGAGGTGCCATGGCCACCCTGTCCCGCCTGACCCTGCTCCCGGCCCTGCTGGCTTCCCTGGGCCTCCAGGCCCAGACCAAGCTGCTGCGCTTTCCGGATATTCACGGGGACCGGGTGGTGTTCACCCATGGCAGCGACCTCTGGACCGCCCCCGCCACCGGGGGCACCGCCACCCGGCTCACGGCCCATCCCGGCCTAGAGGTCTTCGCCAAATTCAGCCCCGATGGGAATTGGATCGCCTTCACGGGCCAGTACGACGGGGATGAGCAGGTCTACGTCATGCCCAGCACCGGAGGGGTGCCCCGGCAGCTCACCTTCTACCCCGCCCAGGGTCCCGGCGCCCCCCGCCATGGCTACGACCACCAGGTGATGGGCTGGACCCCCGACGGGAAGTCCATCCTCTTCCGGGGACGCCGGGACGCCAACAGCGTCACCAGCACCGGGGCGCTGTACACCGTGGCGCTGGAGGGCGGCCTTCCGAAACCCCTTCCCATGCCCAATGCCGGTGCCGGCGATTTCAGCCCGGAAGGCACACGGATCCTGTACAGCCCCCTCCAGCGGGACTTCCGCCACTGGAAGCGCTACGAGGGCGGCTGGGCCCAGGATCTCTATGTCTTTGACCTCACCGCGGGCACCCACCGGCGCATTGCCCATTCCAAGCGCACCGAACGGGACCCCATGTGGCTCGGGAACAAGGCCTACTTCCTCGGCGACCGGGACGGCAAGCTGAACCTCTACCAGGCAGACCCAGCCACGGACACCGTGCAGCAGCTCACCTTCGAAAAGACCTGGGACCTGCGCTGGGCAAGCTCCGACAACCGCAGCCGTATCGTGTACGAGCGGGATGCGGAGCTGGCGGTCTTCGACACCACCACGGGCAAGGCCACACCCATCGCCATCACCGTGCCCACGGATGGCGGGGCCTCGCGCCCCAGTCGTCTGGGGGTGGAACGGAACA
>CAZPUI010000686.1:0-3187 GCA_964589695.1 uncultured Solibacteraceae bacterium
ACCTTGGTCCCCTGGGCCCGAAAGACATGGGCGTTGGAGAAGAAGTAGATGCCCCGCCCCGTGGCCAGGACCTGCCAGACATCGTTGAAGGCCTGGTGTTCCTTGGCAATGAAGGGCTTGAGCGAGACCAGGCTCAGCTTCCCTTCGGGGGAGGCGGCCAGGAAGCCGAAGTCCCCGATGGATCCCCAGTAGAGGGTGCCGTCCGGCCCACAGGTCAGGGAGCGGACCCCGCTGCTGTTGGGCAGGGTGTGGTGGCGCCAGCGGGTGCCATCGTATTCCAGGATGCCGTTGGTATTCCCGAAGAACATGACCCCGCGTGGATCCTGGGCCACGACCCAGTTCTGCCGGGTGGCCCCGAAGGCATCCGTTTCATAATTGGTGAAGGGGGGCATGCCCACCTGGGCATGCAAGCCAAGGGTCCCCACGAGGAAGAAGAGAATAAGCCTCATGGCATCACTCCTCGCTGCGCAGGACCTGCGCCAGGGCTTGCCAGCCCACCTCGGCCTCGTGCCCAAGGGCTTCCAGACGAGCCTGGGGTGCCCCTTCCAAGGCCTCCTTCTCCAGGGCCTTGAAGGTGCCGGACAGGACCATGGCCCCCACGTTCCCCGAGTTGCTCTTCAGATCATGGGCGCAGCGGGAGAGGGTCTCCAGATCCCGCTGCTCCAGGGCCCTGCGAAGGCCTTCGAGCAGGGGTTCACTCCCCACGAGGATCTCCCCGACAAAGTCCACCACCGCCTCCCGACCCCCCAACACCTCACCCAGGCGAAGGAGGTGTTCGTGCACGGCGGCAGCCTCGCCGGCCTGTCGGACGGGGTCACGCCCCTCCCAAACCCTGGCCAGGAGGGGTTCCAGATCCCCAAGACGGAGGGGCTTGGTCAGGAGGCCCTCCAGTTCCACGCCGTAGGGGAGTCCCTCGGAGGCCTGGCTGGCGGTGAACCCGATGAGCGGGGCCCATCGCCCCGTGGCCTCCTGGTGGCTCCGGATGCGTCGGGCCGCCTCGTCCCCATCCATGCCGGGCATGTTCCGATCCAGCAGGATGGCGTCGAAGTCCTTTTCCCGCAGGCGCTCCAGGGCCTCCTCCCCCGTGAAGGCCGCCGTGACCTGGAGACCCAACTGGGTGAGCACCCCCCGGGCCAGGAGCTGGTTGGCGGGATTATCGTCCGCCACCAGCACCCATCGCCCCTTCCAGATCGGCAAAGGGGACTTGGGGACCGAGTCCGCCAGGGGCTCCGGGGAAACCGTGGCCTGGGGAGCCCCCTTCGTCCAGGATTTGAAGGAGGTGGGCAGGGCCGTCCAGGCCGTGTCCTGGCAGCCCAGGGGGAGCTCGAACCAGAAGGTGCTGCCGTGCCCCTCCTGGCTCTCCACCCCCACCTGCCCTTCCATGAGCTCTGCGAGCCGCTTGGTGATGTTGAGCCCCAGCCCGGTACCCCCGAATTTCCGGGTGGTGGTGACATGGGCCTGGGCAAAGCTGTGGAAGAGCCGCCCCATGGCCTCCGGGGAGAGGCCAATGCCGGTGTCGGCCACCCTCGCCCGCACCCGGACCATGTTTCCGGCCTGCCCCACCAGGTCGAGGTGGACCCCCACCGAACCCTGTTGCGTGAATTTCAGGGCATTGCCCAGGAGGTTGAAGAGCATCTGCCGCAGACGACCGCTGTCCCCCTCCAGGCACTCCGGGATCTCCCCCGCCACCGTGGACACCAGCTCCAGGCACTTCTGACGGGCCCGTTCCGCCATCACCAGGCAGACCTCGTCCACCAGGGCCCGGCACCCAAAGGGGTGCACATCCAACTCCAGCTTGCCCGCTTCGATCTTGGAAAAATCGAGGATGTCATTGAGGATGCCCAGGAGGGCCTCCCCGGAATTCCGAATGGTGGTGGCATAGGTGCGCTGCTCCCCGGACAGGGAGCCATTGAGCAGCAGCTGGCTGAGGCCAATCATGGCCCCCAGGGGCGTTCGGATCTCGTGGCTGGTCATGGCCAGGAATTCGCTCTTGGAGCGGGTGGCCCGCTCCGCCTCCTCTTTGGCCTTTCGGGTCTCCAGAAGGGACCATTCAATGATGTCCCGGCTCCGCTTCAGCTCCAGGTGGGTGCGCAGCCGGGCCCGCAGAATGGGAATGCTGAGGGGTCGGGTCAAGTAATCCACGGCCCCCAGGCTGAGTCCCTTCAGTTCATCCTCCTCCTCGTCCCGACCGGTGAGGAAGATGATGGGAATGGACTGGGTGCCAGGATCGGCCTTGAGGCGACGGCAAACCTCATGGCCGTCCATGCCGGGCATGTTGATGTCCAGCAGGATGAGGTCGGGGGTCTCCTCCGCCACGGCCTCCAGGGCATCATCCCCGTGGATGGCTGCCCGCACTTCGTATTCATCCGCAAGGGTCTGCACCAACAGGGTGATGTTGGTGGGGGTGTCGTCAACGATGAGGATGCGGGGTCGGGGAGCGTCGTCCATGGGCGTCCGGGGTCGAGGAGGTATCGGACCCCCAAGGGAAGGACTTGATTCGCAACATTGTGTTCAGGAGAGATGGAACCGCAACGTGGTCTCTCCGGCCTGGAAAGCCTGCACCATGACCTCCAGCTTCGCCTCCAGGTCCGGAAGCGGTTGGGTGGCGGCCTGGGCTTCGCAAGCCCGGGCCAGTTCCGCCAGGTCCACAAGACCAAGATTGCCGGCATTGGTCTTGAGGTCGTGGACCAGGCCTTCGAAGGCCTTCCGGTCCCCCTGCTGGAGGGCCTGGGCCAGGTCCAGGAAGCGCTGGTGACCATCCCTCAGGAAATCCTCCACGAAGTCCGCCAGGGCCTCCCGTCCCCCCAGGAGCTGGGCGAGGCGGTTCAGGTGGCTGCCGTCCAGGGTGGGGCCTTCCAGGGGCATCCCCAGGTGGTGGGTGAGTTTCACCCGGAAATCATCCATATCCGCCGGCTTCAGCAGCACATCGTCGAAGCCCAGGGCCTGGGCCTCCCGTTGGGCCTGCTGACGGGAGGATGCGGAGAAGAGCAGGACAGGCACCCGGTCGCCCCCGGGCAGGGTGCGGAGGGCCCGCAGGGTGCCCACCCCATCCAACCTGGGCATGGCCCCATCCAGGATGACCAGATCGAAGGACTCCCGGGTGAAGGCATCCACCGCCTCCAGGCCATGGTTGACCAGGGTGTGCCGAAGACCGAACTGCTGGAGGATGGCCTGGACCAGTTGGCGA
>CAZPUI010000687.1:0-3182 GCA_964589695.1 uncultured Solibacteraceae bacterium
AGATCGACGCCCTGGAATGTCTGGCCACGGATCCCATCCACTACCTGTTCGTGCCCCGGGTGTTGGCCGCCGCGGTGGTGGTGCCCCTCCTCACCTGCCTTTCCATCTACCTGGGCTACTGGGGTGGCCACTTCTACCTCGTGGGGGTGGAAGGCCAGAGCCACTACGTCTACCAGCAGGATTTCTACAAGTTGCTCAAGGGAAGTGACTTGGTCATCTCCATGGGCAAGGGTTTCGTCTTCGGCCTCATCATCAGCCTCGTGGGATGCTGGCGCGGCTACCGCACCCGGGGAGGCGCCGAGGGCGTGGGCAACGCCCCCACCAGCAGTGTCGTCACCAGTTCCCTGTGGATCCTCCTGGCGGATTTCTTCATCACCAAACTGGTGCTGGTGTAGCCATGGCCCTCATCGATGTCGTCAGCGTGAGCAAGGCATTTGGCCCCAAAGTGGTGCTGTCCAAGGTTGACCTGGCGGTGGATGAAGGACAGAGCCTGGTGGTGCTGGGGGGCTCGGGGACCGGAAAGACGGTGCTTCTGCGCACCATCCTGGGACTGCTCACCCCCGATGCTGGCCATGTCCTGATCGAGGGCCAGCGGGTCCACGATCTCACCCGGGACGAACTCTTTGAAGTCCGCAAGAACATCGGCATGTGCTTCCAAATGGCAGCCCTTTTTGACTCCATGACCGTCTTCGAGAATGTGGCCTTCAGCCTGCGTCGCCATACCACCCAGACCAAGGCTGAAATTGCCAGCCGCGTGGAGGCCTGCCTGGAGATGGTGGGGATGCGGGGCACGGATAAGCTCAAGCCGGCGGAGCTCTCGGGAGGCATGAAACGCAGGGTCGGCTTCGCCCGGGCCATTGCCCTCAAGCCCAAGATCCTGCTCTTCGACGAGCCCACCACGGGGCTGGACCCCGTCATGACGGATGTCATCGGCAAGGTCATCCTGGACCTCCGGGAGCAGTTGGGTGTCACCGCCATCACCATCACCCACGACCTGAAGAGCGCCTTCATGATCGGAGATCAGGTGGCCCTCCTCTTCCGGGGAGAATGCCTGGCCTGTCAGCCTCCGGATGAATTCAGGGCCAACCCCCACCCCGTCATCCAGCAATTCCTAAGGGGTGATGCGGAGGGTCCCTTCCTGCTGGACCCCCCACCGCCCCAACATGGCCTCGGCCACGCCTCCCACCCTAAGCCCACCCTCGTGTGAATGGATCAACCGTCATGAAACTGGAAACCAAGGTCGGCGCCTTTTTCATTGGATCCGTCGTGCTGGCGGGCACCCTCGTCCTTCGCCTGGAGAAGATCAACATTTTCTCCAAACGCAACAGTTCCGACGAATACGTTACGGAGTTCAAGCAGACGGCAGGATTGAACCTCAACAATCCCGTCCGCATCGCCGGCGTCCGGGTGGGGGAAGTCCGGCGCATCGTTCTCAAGGGCAACGTGGCCCAGGTGACCTTCGTGCTGGAAGAGGGCCTCCAGGTCTATGCAGATGCCATCGCATCCCTCAGTTCCATTGGCATCCTGGGGGAGAAGTACATCGATCTCAACGCCGGGAATCCGAATTCGGGCCTCCTTGGCCCCACCCGTTTTGTGCGCGGCACCGATGCCGTGAGCCTGGACAACCTCATCAAGACGGTGGAAACCATCGCGGTGGATGTGAAGGGGGTCACCAGTTCCCTCAACCAGACCTTCGGGGGGGATGCCGGACGGGCCAAGCTGGCGGAAATCTTCGAGAATGTCCGCGCCCTGAGCGCCGAACTGCGGGCCATCTCCCAGGAAAATCGCGGGTCCATCCGGGCCACCATGGCCAATGTGGAAGCCATTTCCAACGACCTCAGGAATCGACTCCCGGCCATGGCCCGTCAGTTCGAGGACCTGGGCAAGAACCTGAATGCCCTGGTGGATGAGAACCGCCCGGAGGTCAAGGGCATCACCACGGAAGTCCGCAAGCTGGCCCAGGGCTTCCAGGGAACCTCCGAGAATATCAAGAGCATCACCAACCGGCTGAACGCGGGGGAAGGCACCCTGGGCAAGCTGCTCACGGATGACGCTACGGTGAAGAAGATCAACACCGCCGTGGACAACGTCAACGAGCTGATGACGGGCATCAAGGGCATGGACCTGCGCCTGGACATGGGGGCGGCTCGGTGGGACAAGCGCGGGGACAGCCTCTCGGGCATCAACCTGGAACTGGCGCCACGGAAGGACTATTGGTACGCCGTGGGCCTCAACAGCACGCCCGATGGCAAGGTGGCGGATTCCCAGCGCAAGGTGACCAAGATCGACCCCGTGACCGGCCTGCCCAAGGAGGTGCTGGAGAACACCCGCACCGTCACCTACGACCAGACCTTCACGGTCTCGGCCCAGTTCGCCAAGCGCCTGGGGGATCACCTGGTGGTGTCGGCGGGCATCATCGATGGCAAGGGCGGGGGCGCCGCGGAATATCGCAGCCTGGACGATCGATTCCGGGCCAGCCTCATGGCCTACGACTTCACCCGGCGGGATGGCAAGGACAAACCAAGGGTACGACTTACCACCAGTTGGCAGTTCTTCCGAGGCCTCTACCTTCAGGCAGGGGTGCAGGACGCGGCCAACAAAGAGCTTCGCACCCTGTTCTATGGGGGCGGCATCCGCTGGAAGGATGAGGACCTGAAGAAGCTCGTGGGGCTGGCCGGTGCCGCCAAGTAGCCAGGCCACCCGCGACATGCTGGAATGGACTCCATGAAACCCACCCCGCTCCCACCTGAGCAGGACGGCCTCTTCCGGGCCGTCCGGCAGGGGCTTCCCCTGGCCCTAGCCCTGCTGGTCTTCCTGGCCGCCATCGGCTTTCCTGCTTTCCGCGGCTGGCTGCTGCTGGGAGCCTTCGGCCTTCTGGCGGAAGTCTTCGGCACCTTCCACCGCCGGGATAGCTACCTCTCCAAGCGCCGGGTCCTGGTGCGCTGGGATGGAGCCTGGGCCAAGGCCCTGCGACCCATCTTCAGACGCCTGGGGCTGGAATCCGAATGGATCCTCTCCTTCTGCGCCTGGAACAATCGCAGGGTCCGGGAGGCCTTCGAAACACGCCCCGCCCAGCGGGCCTTGGTGCTCCTGCCCCATTGCATCCAGATGGCCTCCTGCAAGGCGGATGTGCTTGCGAGCCTCCAAGCCTGCTACAGCTGTGGGCGCTGCACCGTGGGGGA
>CAZPUI010000688.1:0-3181 GCA_964589695.1 uncultured Solibacteraceae bacterium
CGAAGGGGGCCCCTGCATCGGCCCTCAGCAGATCCGCCAGACGCTGCCCCAGTTCCGTGCCCAGGTCCTTCAAAGGGCGACGCCAGTCGTAGGCCAGGAAGTCCACGCCCCTGCCAAACCGCGCCATGAGGGCCAGGGCCAGGCGGTCATACAGGAGGGGAATGGGACCCGCGGCCTCCACCCGGGCGGCCCCGTTGGCGTCCCGCTGACCGTCCGGGGCCAGGCGGAGATCGTCCCAGGCGCTGCCCAGGGCCAGGCCCCAGGGGTCCATCCACAGGAGTTCCGGCCCATCGGCGTGGTTGCAGAGCCTGGAGCCCAGGAGTCCCGGCAGGATGAAGATCCGCGCGTGGGGCGGGGCCTCCGGTTCTAGGCGCTCCAGGAGCCTCCTTCCTGTGTCCGGCATGGATCCCAGGAGATCCCTGCGGGCCCGGTCCTCCCAGGTGAGGGTGCGCGACCCTTGAGCCCCCAGCGCCTCCAGGATGCCTGTGACGTTGTGGCGGTCCAGCCCGAGGCGGCTGCCCGAAGGAGGAGGGACCTGGGTCGGGCGGGGCGCCCGTGGGGGGGGCACCGGGAAGACCCGCCGCAGCATGTCCTGCCAGCCGCAGCTGCGGGGGAAGTCCAGGAGTTCGTAGTCGCCATCGGCGCAGCCCGGCTTCAAGGGCTGGTAGCGGCCGGGGAGGTAGACGGTGAGGCCCTGGCCTGGGCCCACCCGTTCGGCCACGGCCTTGGCGAGGGCCGTGCGGGCTGCCCGCACCCCGGCGGAGCGGGGCAGGGCCTCCAGGAAACGCCCCAGGTCCCGGTACCCATCCCTTCCCCCCGTAGAGAAATCCTGGGCTCCGGACCGGGCCCGGTGGTAGGTTGCGGGGCTCAAGGGCTTCGCCACGGTCCTCAGCGCCTCCCCCAGGGGGCCCACCTCCCCCAGGCGCACCAGGCTCAGGCATAGCTCCTGCTCATAGGCTTCTCCGTAGGCCTTCACGATGTGGCGCCCCAGGGTCTCTCCATCCACCGACTGGCCCTTGGCCAAGGCTTCCTTCAGGGGCAGGAAGGCCTGGGTGTAGGCCCAGCCGTCCCCCGGCTCCTCCTCCTCGCTGGCCACCAGGTAGGCCGCATGCTCCCGGACCTGATAGGCCACCTCCAGGTTCCCCATGAGGCAGGCATCGAAGCCCAGGAGGTCCAAGGGGCGATGGGGCACCTCCCGGTGGAGGGTCTCCAAGGCCCGCTTCAGTTCCCGGTTGTCCAGGAAATCCCGGGCGGTGCTGTCGTACCCGTAGCCCCGGTGGGGCCCCATGCGATCCAGGAGCTGGCGGCGGGTGCCATTGAAGAATCCAAGGCGCTGGCTGGAGATGCGGGCGGCCTGCCGGGGGCCGATGCGGCCCCGACCCTGGCGGTAGATGTCCTGGTCGTCGTGGCCACTGCCATGGCCCCAGAGCACCAGGGCCACCCGTTCCGCGGGGAAGGTCTCCAGGCCCCAGGTCACGAACTCCACCAGGGTACTCACCTTGCCCGTGTTCACATCCCCCTTGAAGACCCCCAAGCGGTCCGCCTCCAGGGCCGTGCCCCGACGCAGCCGGTAGCGGTGGCTGTTCCTGGAACGGCACTGGTCCGTCTGGGCCAGGAAATGGACCCGGCTGTCCGAACCCACCCGCTTCAGTTCCCGCAGGTCCTGTTCCACGGCGTACTCGATGCCCTCGGGATTGGCGTCGTCCCCCGCCAGGTAGACGAGGACCGTCCAGTCCGCCTTGGCCTTGGGGCCCTGCACAGGCCCCAGGGCCTCGAAGGAGGAACCTGTCCGGGGAGGCCGCACGTGGGACGGGGTTGCCGGTCCCCGCTGGGCCGCCGGGAAGGCCGCCTCCAGCAGGTTCTGGAAGACCACCCTTGGGTTCCAGCGCACGGGCTTGCCCCCCTTGGCCTTCCACTCGGTGCTGGCCTGGAGAAGGTAGTCTCCAAGGTTGTTGTCCAAGTCCCAGGAACCCAAACGCTCGTCCCGGCTGCGGAGCAGGGTTTCCTTTTCGCCCAGCAGTTTGGACAGGGCGCCACGCCCTTGGTAGCGCCGCAGGCGGTCGTAGGCCTCCCGGCCCAGCCAGGTGCGCAGCCAGCGCAGGAATTCCAGGGAATAGGCCAGGGCCAGTTGCAGGGCCTTGGGGTCCTGGTCCGGACTGGGGCGCAGGCCCGCGTGCTCCCCGTTGGTGAGGCCCCCGTGGGCCGCCAGGTCCTGGACCCCATGCAGGGCATAGCCCAGCCAGTAGAGGGCCTCCCGGACCCGCCCGGCCTCCAGGTCTTCCCGCAGCCAGGTCATGCGCGTCCGCACCCAGGCCAGGTAGGCGGCCTCCGCATCCTCCCGCCCCCGTGCTCGGTCCTCGGGGGTCTCCCGGTACCCCACCGCGTCCGGCGTCTGGGCGTGGGCCTCGGGAAACCCGAATTCGTAGAAGTCCGGATCCTGGGCCCCATCCCCCAGGATCTCCACGGCACAGGAGGAGAAGCCCAGGTCCTCCGCCACCTGAACCGTCAAATCCTGGTGCCCCGCCTGCCAGGGGGTGATCCAGCCACCGGGGTCCAGCCGAGTTCCTCTGCCGCCACCTGCCATGGGAAGCCTCCTGCGCTGCCGTGCGTCATCTTCCTCCTTTTGTAGGGGAAAATGAACCATGCAGCAATGGCAACGCTTGTCTTTTCAAGGATTGAAAAACTGCGAACAAGGTGGGCACCTAATCCACTCCAACCGCTGGTCTGGTCATTGTTACGGTTCCGCAATATCAATTCGCATCGAAAGAATGACCCAGGGGAGGCCTGGCCTGCGAGGCTGATCCAAACGCTACGGAGCAGAGCATGGTGCGATGGTGTGCATTTTTTCGGGTGTTGTCGCTCTGGCTGATCCTGGGAGCCTCCCTTCAGGCCGGGCCCCTCAGGGTGACCTACGTAGGAAACGCAGGCTTCCTGGTGCAGATGGGCAAAAAAAAGATCCTGGTGGATGGGGTCTTCCGGGGTTGGAAGGGGGCGTACGTCCTGCCCGAGGCCATTCAGGCCTCCCTGGCCCGGGGCGAAGCCCCCTTTGATGACCTGGACCTGATCCTGGCGACCCACAATCACGGTGACCATTTTGACCCGCAGTTGGTGGAGCAGCTTCTCCGGGCCAATCCCAAGGCGATCTTCGACTTTGCCACCGGCTCGCCCCGGCGCTCGGTCG
>CAZPUI010000689.1:0-2569 GCA_964589695.1 uncultured Solibacteraceae bacterium
GCCACTCCCTTGACTCCACGTTTCGACTTGTGGCTGCCCCTTCCTTTGGACAAGACCTGGAGCGCTAAAGATCCTTGTTCAACTGCCCCGTCACGGTGGTGGCTCCCTCCTCAGAGGTGTCGAGATCAATACTCCCGCCCTGGATCTTGGCAAACAAACTCGCTGAGTAGGTTCCAAGTCCAGTGCCAGTGAACTTTCCGTCGGTGACGTATTTCTCAAAGAAACGATCCCGAATATCAGGGGGGACGATGCCAATGTTGTGGATGCTGACAAGGTAGTTTCCCGCTTTCTCGGAAAGTGAGATGGTGATCCGTTCACCCTCTGGCGAGGCTTCGATGGCATTGGTGATGAGGTTGGCTAACATCGGGTAGCAGAGATGTTCTTCGGCATTGATGGTGAATGTTCTGGAGTCCGTCGCTTGCTCTCCATGGACAAGAATATCCATGCAAAGAGAATTGCGTTGCGCGGAGTTAAGCAATCCTTGGGCCACATTTCTCAAAGTATTCAGAATGTCGAAGGGATAGGGGTTATACGTGTACTTACCGCGTTCGATCTTCATGATGTCCAAGGACAGCTCAATCTGACGCAGCATTTCCGTACCGTTATCCTCGATGCATTGCAGCAGTTCAATCTGCTCAGGAGTCAAATTCGAATCGTTCTTCATAATCTGAGGCAAATTGATGATCCCGTTGAGCGGGGCTTTCAGGTCATGTTGAATAATACTGTCGATGTCGTCACGTATTATCTCCTGGTTTTTCTTGTCCGTGATGTCACGTACCAGATTTATGAAAGCAGGCTTGCCATTGTAGACCATGGCGCGGCAACTGATCTCCACGGGGATCTTCGTGCCGTTCTTGGCTTGGCAGACCACTTCGAAGATCGATCCCTGATCCTTGGGCATATTTTCGATGCGTTCGCGCACGTGGTTATCGCTCTCGTACGCATACAGGGCAGAAACACGCATGGAGAGAAACTCTGCCTCAGTGTAACCTAGAAGCTTGCAAGCCATGCCATTCACAGCCAGAAATCGTCCATCAATGTCACCGACAAATATTGCACCACCTGCGTTCTCGAAAATACACTGGAAAAGTTCCTCACTCACATGCAGTTCCCTCTCCCGTCTGGACACGGTTTGGGCCATGTTGTCGAACTCATGGGCCAAGGTACCGATCTCGCCGTGCATTGAATATTACATAGTAAATAAAACACAAAAGTTAATGGACTAATTTTATTCACATCAACATCAGGTTGCAACAACTTTGTAGAGTTGCACCTGAGTTGCACAACAGTTACTATATTATAGCGCTTGTGCATTGACTAGTATTCCGACAAATTTGGGAGGATTCGTCCGCATGACCTTCCCCCCGTTTAGTATCCCAGCTATAAGTTTGTGACTCCGGCGAAGGAGACCACGAACATGAGGAAGAGCAGGTTCACGGAAGAGCAGATCATCGGGCTGTTGAAGCAAGCTGAGGCCGGGCGTCCGGTGGCGGAGTTGTGCCGCCAGATCGGCATCACGGACACGACGTTTTACAAGTGGCGCAGCAAGTTCGCGGGCCTTGAGGTGTCCGAGGCCCGGCGGTTGCGGCAGCTTGAGGAAGAGAACCGGCGCCTCAAGGGCCTGGTGGCCGACCAGGCGCTGGACATCCAGGTGCTCAAAGAGGTGCTGGGCCGAAAATGACCGAGCCCGCTCTTCGCCGCCAGGCCGTGCGCCAGATCATCGAGGCACACGGCTACTCCGAGCGGCGGGTTTGTCCGCTGGTTGCTCTCAACCGCAAGACGTTCCGACGCATTCCGCCAGACCGCGACGTGGCTCTACGCAAGCGATTGCGGGAGCTGGCCGAGGAGCGCAGGCGGTTTGGGTGCCCCAGGCTCTATCTGCTGCTGCGCCGCGAGGGCCTAGTGGTGAACCACAAGCGCGTTGAGCGCCTGTACCGGGAAGAGGCGCTGTCATTGCGCCTGAGGCCAAAACGCAAGCGCCTGAGCCACCTGCGGGTGGTCCAGCCAGCGCCCACAGGTCCGAACGAGCAGTGGGCCATGGACTTCGTGAGCGACAGTCTGGAGAATGGCTGCAGAATGAAGGTGCTGACCATCATCGACCTGTGGGGCCGCCGCTGTCCCCGGCTCGAAGCAGACTCGTCGATTCCCGGCGAGGGGGTGGTGCGGGTGCTGGGGCAATTGCGCTGGCGAGGCGAATGCCCGATACATCTGCGCAGGGACAACGGGCCAGAGTTCACGGGCAAGGCCTTGGACCAGTGGGCGACCATGGCTGGGGTGCAGTTGGAGTTCATCCGGCCCGGCAGGCCCATGGAGAACGGACATGTGGAGAGCTTCAACGGCAAGTTCCGCGAGGAATGCCTAAACGCCCATGCGTTCCGGTCCATGGCTGAGGCCAGGGATATCATCGAGGCCTGGCGGCAGGACTACAACACAGCCCGGCCCCACAGCGCACTTGGCGGATTGGCTCCAGAGGAATACGGAAGAGCCATGAATGAGGAAACCCAGTCCGGCCAGAGCCCAAACTTACGGGTGGTATACTTGGCGGGGTAGGGTCATTGGCACCGGGGTG
>CAZPUI010000689.1:2579-3178 GCA_964589695.1 uncultured Solibacteraceae bacterium
TACTCCAGTCCCTTTTTCATTGCCTCCCAAAGGTATTTCCAACCCTGGTTCCAAACTCCAGCGTACAAAACGGTCTTACCTTAGGGGGTCTTCGGCTAGGCTAGGCCAATTGAGACCTTTGACGTTTGAAATCGCTCCTTCTCTGCTGGGAGCGAGACGTGCGCCAGCGCCCCGCCGCCACCACGCGCCACCGCCCCTCCTCCAGCCCGAAGGGCGTCAGGCCGTCCATGTCAGCAGCCATCGCCAGAGCCGCAGCAGGACTTGCCAAGGCCACCTCTCCGCGCCTTGAGTGCCTCCAGCCTGGCCATGCCGTCCTCGCCGTAGGCAAGGGCCAGGGCGTCCTCGATGAGCCCGGAGCAGGTGGCTGGCTGCACGCCGTGCTCGGTCAGAATATTGCGCGGGGCATCACCCAGGGCATTGACCAGCACGGCACGACAGTCTGCAAGCAGTCGGGCCAGCTCTTCCCAGCGCGATGGGCCGCACCCGGCAGTCGGAGCCTGACGCTCCTCGACCTTGCGGAAGCCTCCGCCTTCAGCCAGTCCCCAGATCTGGAAGCGCTTGGCCTCGCCCAGGTGCAGGTTCACCAGGAGGCCTTCGCG
>CAZPUI010000690.1:0-3177 GCA_964589695.1 uncultured Solibacteraceae bacterium
CAGCGCCCTCACGGGTATTCCCGTGCGCAGCGATGTGGCCATGACCGGCGAACTCACCCTTCGGGGGATGGTCCTGCCCATCGGCGGCCTCAAGGAGAAGCTCCTGGCCGCCCACGCCATGGGCATTCGCACCGTCCTCATCCCCGCCGAGAACGCCCGGCACCTGGAGGAAGTCCCTGCCGAGATCCGCGAGCAGCTCACCCTGCACCTGGTGAACCATATGGATGAGGTCATCCAGCTGGCACTCACCCGGGCTCCTGAATCCGCGGCGCGGATTCAGGAGAGGTGGGGGCGGATGGAAGACACGGCCACGCGGATGCCTACCAGCGACTGAACGCGGGGTCCCCGCCCTTCACCTTCCCGGTACCGCCCCCGCCGATTCCGGAACCCACCGGCTCCGGTCCAGCCACACCATCACTTCGTTCCCCTGCTCGTCCTTGCCGACGTACTTGAGCTTGCGGGGGCCATCCTTGTCCTTCTTGGTGACGGTGACGCCGGGGCCCTTGCCTTCGGTGAGGAGCTGGTAGAGGGCCTCCACGGTGCCGAAGGTGGGGAGGAAGGGCAGGGGGAGGCCGACGAGGCTGGGGGCGTGGGTGTCCACCTCCCGCCGTGGGATGAGGAGGTGGAAGCCCTGGGTGCGGTCGCCCTGGAGGAGCAGGAGGCGTTCACCCATGCCGTGGAGTTCCAGGACCAGGCTGCCGGCGGTGGGGTCGATGCGCAGGGCCAGGGTGCCCTTGCCCGTGCCATCCTTCCCCGCATAGCCCCAGCCGTACTGGGCCTTCACAGGGACTGCGCCCTGGCTGCCCTTTTCCTGGGAGAGGACCGTCCGTGCGGGCTGGGCGACCGGGGTTCCCGAGGGCGCCACGCCGTGGGGAGGGGGGCCCTGGGCCATCAGGGGTACGACCAGGAGCAGGGCGGCGAGGGTCAAGGACGCTGTCCTCCATCATCATCGGGTTCCACCGGTTCCTCGGTGGCAGGGGGCAGGCCCAGGTCCTGGGCGTGCCGCTTCCGGGCCAGGTCCAGCCGCAGGTCCTTCACCCGCTTTTCCAGGGCGGTCCGGTCGGGGAAGACATAGGCCAGGGCGCGGTCCCACTGATTCAGGGCCTCCTGGGCCTTGCCGTTCTTGAGGAGGGCCTCACCGTAGTGCTTGCGGATCTCGGGGCTGAGGGGGCTGAGGTCCACGGCCTTCTTGAGGGCCTCTTCCGCCTCTTTGAATTTCCCCTGTTTGAACAGCACCCAGCCCCAGGAATCCATGGTGGAGCCGCTGGAAGGGTCCTGTTTGAGGGAGGCGCCGATGAGTTGGGCCGCTTCCTCCAGCTCTTTGCCGCGCTCCAGGAGCATGTAGCCCAGGTTGTTCTGGAGGGTGGGATGGGTGGGGGCCAGTTTCTGGCCCTCCCGGAGCACGACAAGGGCCTCGTCATGGCGCTCCAGCTGTTCCAGGGCGTTGGACTGCAGCAGGATCAGGTCGATGACCGAGGGGGATTCGCCCTTGCGGGCCTCCATGACGGTGGCCAGGGCCTTGTCCCACTGGCGAAACTCGGCCCAGAGGCCGGCCAGGGTCTCGAGGTGCAGCTGCTGCAGGGCCTTCTCGCTGGCGGTGCGGTTGAAGAAACCATCCTGGAGGAGCTTGGCGGGGAGGCGTCCCGCCGCCACGAAGAGACCCCGCTCGGGGAAGGTGGAAAGGCCCTCCCGCAGCACCGCCCGGGCTTCCTTGAAGGCCTTGAGTTCAATGTGGGCCTGGGCCTGGAGGCCCTGGAGGACGACACTGTTGCGGGTTTCGGACCAGGCCTTGGCCAGATCCAGGACTTCCTTGGGCTTGCCGCGGAGCAGCAGGAGGGTGGCCAGGAGCTCCTTGCCCTGGATGCGGCGCTGGCGGCCCTCTTCGGTGCGCCCATCCTCCTGGCCCAGGAGGCCCCGGAAGCGGGTTTCGGCCTCCTCGAGTCGGCCCAGGTTGGCCTGGCAGAGGGCAATGTAGAGGTCGGTGCCGGGATGCTTGCGCAGGGCTTCGGAGCGCTGGAGGTTCTCCAGGGCCAGGGCGTAGCGCCCGGTCTGGAACTGGATGAGGGCCAGGTTGTCGTAGACCGCGGGCTCGTTGGGAACATGGACGGCCAGGATGCTGAAGCCTTCCTCGGCATGGGCCAGGAAGCCCTGATCCGCCAGTTCCCGGGTGAGGTCCTCCAGCATGCGCAGATGCTTGGGGTCGGGCTGGGGCCGCTGGCAGAGGGCCACCAGGGCCTCCCTTCGCGCTTCCACGTCCTTGACCTTGGCCCCCAGGATGGCGGCCCGCTCGAAGGCGATGTCCCCCAGGGGCCGGCCCTGGAAGTTCATGGGGGGACGCAGGCGACCCAGGCGGAGCCAGCTGTCCGTGGCCAGGGCCTCCTGCTTCTGGGTCTCGGCCGTCTCTGCCAAGCGGATGAGGATATCGGCGTCCATGGGCAGCAGGTAATGGGCCTTCTGCAGGGCAGGGATGGCCTCATTCCAGGCCTTGTTATCGGACCGCCCCCGCATGTAGTGGAGCAGACCCAGGTTGGCCCAGGCTTCCCCGCTGCGGGGGGAGAGTTGGGTGGCCTTGGTGGCTGCGGCCAGGGCGCCCGGGATATCCGAGGTTTCCATCAGGGCCTCGGAGAGGCGCAGATGGGCCTCTCCGCTCTTGGGCACCAGGGCGATCACCCGGCGGTACAGGGCCGCGGCCTTTTCGGGGTCATCGCCGCCCGTGCGGCGCTGAAGGGCCCGGGCCTGGAACATGAGCTGGACGGGGTCCTCGTGGGCCTGGGCACCCAGGGGCAGCAGGCCAGCCACCAGGCAGTACGAAAGGAGCAGGGGGGATCGGAGCACGGAGATCTCGGTCAGGAAAGGGCGTCCACCAGACGCTGGTGGGCGGGAGCCCAGGCCTCGGGGGGCAGCACCCGTTGCTCGGCCCACTGCCCGGGGATGGGCAGGATGCAGTGTATCGCCGTTGTGCCTGCCTCGAGGTCCCGGCGGTGGGCCTTCTTGTCCCGGGCCAGGAGGGGGAGGCAGCGGTCCCAGGACGGGAGGCGGTCCCCCAGGGGCTGGAGGGCCTCGGCCAGGGTGCGCAGCACCGTTGGCGGGAAGGGCGGCAACCCCTGGGACTCCGCCAGGAAGCAGGCGGCCAGGGTGCCCAGGCCCACGGCCTCCCCGTGGAGCAGGGCATGCTCA
>CAZPUI010000691.1:0-3173 GCA_964589695.1 uncultured Solibacteraceae bacterium
GTGATGGGGGGGTGGTAGGCATAGGGCGGCTCCGGCCGCGGGACCTTCAGGAGCCCCAACACCGAGGCGGATAGCCAAAAGGATAGGTAATTTGCAGCCCGTCGGAGGGCGGAGCGATCGTGGCTTGGGTAGAGGGGAGCCCGGTGGAGGACCACCCCATCCACGACTTCGCGGGTGTAGGAGGTGATCCTGTAACCCGGGTAGACAACGCCCCCTGGGTAGTTGGGGAAGCCTGTGAGGATTTCCACCTCATGGCCCAGGGCGCGGAGGCACTGGGCAAAGGCCACCCCCTTCAGGATGGGTTCGGGTTCGCAGAATTGGCTGACGATGAGGATGCGCATGACCTTCCGTACCGCAGATGCCGTGGCCGCCTCGACCTACTGCCCTGCTCCTGGTACACGATAGCGGCGGCCGATGGCCTCCGTCGAGGCATCGACCGCCGTGGAATCGTCCGGCTCAGGCCTCGGCCAGCAGTTTTTCCATGTCCAGCTTGGCCCCCATGCGGCTGGCCTTCACCTCATCCACCAGGGCTTCCACGGGGATCACGGGGTGGGCCTTGAGGAAGTGGAGCAGGGCCAGGAGGGCGGCGTTGCGGGCCCCGGCGGCGCCACGGTAGTCCTTGGCGACCACGTTGGCACGGGTGGGGGGGGCCTCCAGGCTGGCGTCCAGGTAGACCTGGCCTCCCTCCATGGCCTCGATGACGGGGCGCACCTTGCCCAGGCCGTCCGTGGAGGTGGCCAGGACCGCGTCGGGGGTGGGGATGCCCGTGAAGCGGATGGTCTTGGGGCTGAGGATGACCTCCGAGGTGGAGAAGCCCACGCCCACGGTCACGGGGTAGCTGCCCTTCTTCGTGACGGAGAGGCCGCAGGCCATGGCGGCCCGGGCGAGGAATTCCGCCGCGGACTGCACGCCCTCCCCCGCGGAGCCCGAGAGCAGCAGGGAAAAGCGGGTGGACAGGCCCGAGGTGTGGCGCACCGGGACGGGGGCCTCGGCGTCCAGCAGGCTGGGAAGCTGCTCCCGCCGTGGGGCCACGCCCGCGGGCTTGGGCGGGTTCGTGAAGATGCCGATTTCCAGCCCGGCCTCCTTCACGATGGCGTCCAGCCGGCGATTGGGGTTGAACTTCACGCCGTAGCTGGGGCAGAGCTCCATGGCCTCGATGAAGCTGAACCCCGGGGTCAGGAGGGCGGCCACCAGGTCGTCGGAGTGGTCCTTTTGTGCCACCAGGCGCTGCACGTAGGGGGCGCCCAGGCTGTGGACGAGCTTGCAGAGGTCGAAGCCCAGGGTTGGCTTGCCATCGGGATTGATGGGGGTCTTGAACCCCTCGGGGGTGAGGCCCGAGGGCTGGCCGCCGGTCATACCGTAGAGCATGTTGTTGTGCACGATCACGGTCATGTTGATGTTGCGGTGGGCGGCCTCCAGGAGGTGCTGCAGGCCGATGGTGGCGCCGCCGTCTCCCAGGAATACGAGGACCTTCTTGGCGGGGTTGGCCAGGCCCAGGGAGATGCCCGCCGCCAGGGCGATGGAGCGGCCGTGGAGGCCGTGCACCGTGTGGGTGAAGAACTGCTTGTCGATGATGCCGATGCAGCCGATGTCGGACACCATGACCACGTCCAGGAGCTGCAGGCCCTCGATTCGTTGCAGGGCCCTTTCAACGCTCTGGGCCACCAGGTTGTGGCCGCAGCCCTTGCAGAAGGGCAGGTTCCCGGTGGTGAGGAATGCGTTCATCGGGTCACCGCCTCCGCGATTTCCGCGAGTGTGATCATGCGTCCCAGGGCGTTGACGCCCACCACGCCGCTGCGTCCGGCCTTGCCGAAGAGGATCTCCCGGTACTGGCCCGTGAGGTTTTCTTCGGCGATGACGACCTTGGCATACCGTCCCAGGATCTCCAGGTAGACGGGGGGCACGGGGAAGAGGGTCTTGGGCACCAGCAGGGAGACCTTTTGGCCCGCCGCCCGCAGGTCCTCCAGGGCCTCCAGGGCCGCGGCCGCGGTGATATCGCTGGCCACGATGATCGTGTCCCCGCCGTCCTCGTCCAGGTCGTAGTGGGTGTAGTCCGGAAGGTTCTGTTCCATCTTCTCCTGCAGGCGCCGCGTGTTGTCCATGGCCTCCTTGGAGGTGTGCTGGAGGGCCCCCTTGGCATCGTGGGTGGAGGCGGTGATCCGCACCTGGTGGTCGGTCTGGGCCACGCTGAGGAAGGGGGGCACGAGGTCGGGCCCCGCCTGGTAGGGCAGGTAGGGGGCCTGCACCTGGACGCCCCGGTCCACAGGCGCAAGCTCAGGCAGGGAGGCCACATCGAAGTCCTGGAGGGTCATTACCATCTCCTTGGAGGTGAGCAGCACCACCGGCGTGCGCAGCTTCACCGCCGTCCGCACCGCTTCCGCCCCCAGGGTCCAGCAATCCTGGGCACTGGAGACACAGAAGGTGGGGATGGCGAACCCTCCGGAATTCAGGCCATTGAGGAGGAGCATGTCCCCCTGGGCGCCGCAGGTGGCGGTGCCCGTGGCTGGACCCAGGCGCTGGGCCAGGATGATCACCATGGGCAGTTCCATCATGTAGGCCATGCCGATGGATTCGATCATGAGGGCCAGGCCGGGGTAGGACGTGGCGGTGACGGGCAGGTGCCCGGCGGCGGCGTAGCCCGCCATCCACTGCAGGGTGGTGATCTCGTCCGGGGCGGGCAGCACGATGGGGAAGCGATGGGCGGAATAGAGGTAGAGGTTGTTGGCCGGGGTGATGGGGTAGCCGATGAAGACATCGGCGCCTGCCCGCACGGAGGCCTCGATGATGAGGCGCGATCCGTCGAGGAAGGCATGGGCGCGGGATTCGGTCATGGGGGCGTTCCCTCGGGGGGGTTCAAGAGGACCGCCCATGGACGGGATGCCCACGGGCGGAAATGAAATGCGTCTCTGGATTTAGCTGTAGGCGGCGATGCCGGTGACCTGCTGGCCGATGATCAGGTTGTGGATGTCGTGGGTGCCTTCGTAGGTGTACACGCTCTCCAGGTTGGCCATGTGGCGCATGATGGGGAACTCGTCCAGGATGCCGTTGGCGCCGAGCATGGTCCGGGCCTTCCGGGCGATCTCCAGGGCAGCATTAACATTATTCATCTTGGCCATGCTCACCTGTTGGGGGGTGGCCTTGCCTTCGTCCTTCAGGCGGCCCAGCTGGTAGAC
>CAZPUI010000692.1:0-3164 GCA_964589695.1 uncultured Solibacteraceae bacterium
TGCTTCCAGGCCCACTGGAACATGGGCAACGGCTGGACCTTCCGGGCCTATCCCGAGATCCCCGTGCCGGAGGGGGTGAAGGCCAAACTGGAGGCCCTGCTGAAGTCCGGGGACACCGCCCTGGTGGCCCGCCAGGGGACCCAGGCCGACCAGGCCTTCACGGAGGCCCTGAAGCTCCTGCCGAACCACTTGCCCGCCACCCTGGGCAAGGGGGCCGTGGTCTACCAGGCCGGGAATTGGGACCAGGCCCTGGCCTGGTTCCAGAAGGCCCTGGACTTGGACCCCGACCACGGACTGGCCCATTACGGGGTGGCCATGAGCCTCCTGCGCAAGCGGGACACGGTGAACATGCGCCTGCCCGAGATGCAGCGGCGCTTTGCGGCCCAGGACGCCCCGGAGACACCGGGGCTGCGGCAGGTCTTCACCAGCTACGCCACCCTGGATCCGGAGCTCCAGAAGATCGTGCGGCTGTCCGTCCACCCCCTGCGGGCCTTCCTGCCCCTGGTGGCGGAGAAGAAGGGCACCTTCCACATCTTCCCCTTCCACCACTTCCTGTGGCAGGGCCCGCGCCAGAAGGGCCTGAAGGGGGTGCGCACCTTCGACGGTCGGCTCTGGGACGATGTGAAGGGCGTGGGGGGCAACCACGCCAGCGCCGGGGAGGAGTGGGAGCGGGATGTGAAATACTTCCGCTTCAATGTGCTGGCCCACGAATTCGCCCACCAGGTCCACAGTTTCCTGCCCAAGGACCTGCGTTCGGAGATCACCCGGCTCTACACCGAGGGCAAGAAGGCCCGCCGCACCCTTGACTTCTACAGCGACGCCAACGAGATGGAGTACTTCGCCGTGGGCCTGGAGGCCTACGTCTCCCCCGAGAAACTGGCGGACCAGAAGGTCACCTACGGCCACACCCGCAAGGAGCTGAAGGCCCGGGATCCCGAGCTGTACGCGTTCATTGAGAAGCTGGACAGGATGGGGGACGCCACCCCGGCCCGGAACTGGGCCCGGGAGGGCAACACGATAGGCACTTGGATGAGCACCGGGACGCTCCTCCTCGGATCCTACGGGAGACGTTCCCAGACCACCGGACTCGGACCTGCAACCTGCTTGAGACCGATCCGGAGGACCTCCTGGCGCGGGATCCTCGAACGCGTGAGCGGGAAGTCCTGGCCCTGCCCCGTTTGGCGACAAAGGGCTGAATTAGATCCAGAAGGTGGCGCGGTTGCTCGACGCTGTGCACAACCTTATCGACACCCACAAGGTTCCCCAGCGCTCCGTGATGAAGGGATCCAGCGCCCGGTAATCCTGGGCCGGTGGGGCAAACCTGCTGGCGGGGGCGGGCCTCTCTGCGAGACCTGTTCCCGCTGACCCGTCAAGAACTGGGGAAAGCCTTCGATCTCCGCGCAACCCACTGAACAAGGCCAAGTCCCGACTTCGACCCTCCCAGGTTCTGTAACTCCGCGTCAGAAGCAAACTGATCCCGCTCCTCACCCCCACCCCCCGAACGGCCTCCGCCCCAGGCTGGAGTTGGCGTACCGGGGGTCCTGGCTGACCTCTTCGCCCACAAAGTCCGGCAGGTCCACGGTCTCGTCCTCCGCTTCCAGCTCCACTTCCGCCAGCACCAGGCCTTCGTTGGCGCCGTGGAACACATCGATCACCCAGGTCTTGCCGCCGTGGGTCTCGGTGTGCCGGGTCTTGGTGACCAGGGGCTGTTCGCAAAGCTCCAGGAGCTGCCGGGCATCCTCCAGGGGGATGGGGTACTCGAACTCCGGGCGGGCGAGGCCCTGGGGGAGTCCCTTCACGGTGAGCCGGGCAACATCACCCTCGATCCGCACCCGCACGATCCGCTCCCGGTGGGTGCTCAGGTAGCCCTGAAGGAAGGCCACCCCGGGCCCCTGGGGCAACCAGCGCCCCGGCTGCACAAGGAATTTGCGTTCGATTTCAATGCCCATGGGGATCCTGACATGAAAGCACTCCGTAAGTTATTGAGATCATTGCAAGATCGTGATGGAGTGCTTTCATGCAATGGGGTGCCCCGAAGGGACATGGGGTCTGACCTGGAAGTCCAAGCGAAGTATAGGGGAACCCAGCGCCCCCTCAGGACTCCAGCGGCCTCGGATCGCTCTGGATCCGACCCCGGGCCTCCTCCAGGAGCCGGTCCAGGTCCGCTAGGTGGGCCTGCAGGACCTCCACCCCCAGGTCCTCCGCCTGTTCCTCCAGGGTCCAGCACAGTTCCGCCAGGTCCTGGAAGCCCAGGGTGGCGGCATTGGACTTGAGGTCGTGGGCCTCCCTGGAGAGGGTCACCCGGTCACCCTGGGCCAGGGCATCGTCCATGCGCCGACGACGGCTGGCCGCATCCTCCATGACGTAGGTCTGGAACTCCACCAGGGCCTCCTGTCCCCCCAGGGCCTCCCGCAGGCCCGCCCAGGGATCGACGCGCCGGGTGCCATCACCGCCCAGGTGACGCTGAAGGACGGTTTCCAGGACCCCTTCGTCCAGGGGCTTGGTCAGGAGGTCATCGAAACCCTGGTCCAACAAGCTCGAACGATCCCCGGGCCGGACCATCCCCGTGAGGGCCACCAGGGGCAGGTGCCGCCCCTCCCACATGCCTCCGGGGGCCTCGCGTCGACGGATCTCCGCGGCGGTGCCCGCACCATCCAACACGGGCATGTGGCCATCCAGGATCACGATCTGGAAGTCCTCCTGCGCCAGGGCCTCCAGGGCCTGGGCCCCATCCCCCACGGTCCGCACCTCGAGCCCCCGACGCACCAGCAGGGCCTCCGCCACCATCAGGCTGCCCCGGTTATCGTCCGCCACCAGGGCTCGGCCCCGGTGGGGCGCCTTCGGGGTAATTGGGACCTCGGTGGAGGTGGATCCCAGGGAGCCGGCCGTGTGCAGCACCAGGGCCAGTGCGGTCCGGAAGGCCTCCTGGAGGGATTCCCCCCCTCCTTCCTGGCCCCCTTCCAGGTGCAGTTCCAGGTCCTGGGCGGCCTGGGCCAGATCCGAGGCTCCCAGGTTCCCCGCGGCGCCTCGCAGGGTGTGCAGGTACCGCGCGGCGGTCTTCGTGTCCCCTGCGGCCAGCAGGCGTCCCAGTTCCTCCGGGGCCCTTCGGAAATCCTGGGCGAAGGTCTGCAGCAAGCGCATCAGCAGCCCCTGGTTCCCCCCCA
>CAZPUI010000693.1:0-3153 GCA_964589695.1 uncultured Solibacteraceae bacterium
GATCTGCTGGAGGCAGTCCCGTTCGTCCTGGGCCACGAAATGGGCCACGCCGCTCTTGGTGGCGTGCACATTGGCACCCCCCCGCTCGTCCATGGTCACATCCTCATGGGTGACGGTTTTCACCACATCGGGCCCCGTGATGAACATGTGGCTGGTCTTCTTGACCATGAAGATGAAATCCGTGAGGGCTGGGCTGTAGACGGCGCCTCCGGCGCAGGGGCCGAGGATGGCACTGATCTGGGGCACCACACCCGAGGCCAGGCTGTTGCGCAGGAAGATATCGGCGTAGGCCCCAAGGCTCACCACGCCCTCCTGGATGCGGGCACCGCCGGAGTCGTTGAGGCCGATGACGGGGTGACCATTCTTCACCGCAAGGTCCATGATCTTGCAGATCTTTTCCGCATGGACCTCGCCCAATGAACCGCCAAAAACCGTGAAATCCTGGCTGAAAACATAGACGCGACGGCCCTCGATGGTGCCCCAACCGGTCACCACGCTGTCCCCCAGGAAGGTCTTCTTGCCCATGCCGAAGTCGGTGGTGCGGTGGGTGACGAAGGCATCCACTTCTCGGAAGGAGCCTTCATCCAGGAGCACTTCGATGCGCTCCCGGGCCGTCATCTTGCCCTTGGCATGCTGGGCGTCGATGCGATCCTGGCCGCCGCCCAGCAAGGACTCTTCGCGCAGTTTGCGAAGCATCCCCTTCTTGGCATTTGTGTCCATTCTGAAACCTCCATGATTTGGGTGGGCTTTGCCCCCGGGTGGTTGCGCGAGCCTAGGGCCCTCGCAACCACCCCGGAGAAGGCAGGTGCAGTTCTTTGAAAATTCTAATAAGGCCTCGCCCTGGACGCCAGAACGTGACGATCACGCAACAAAGAGCGCCCTTTTGGGCGCTCACTATTTCCAAGATGTAAAAAGCACCCCTACTGGACGGCCTTCTCCTTGGCCACGGGAGCATGGCGATGGAGGTATTCCTTGAAGAACACGGCCATGGTGTCTTTCCGCGCCTCCAGGTAGTCGAAGCCATGGTCCTTGCCGGGAAGCAGCTGGGCATACACACCGCCCAGCCCCTGGAGGGCCCTAAGGTTCTGGGCAGCATCGGTGTCGTCCTGGCTGGAGATCACGAACACCGCGGCACCACCACGCTTGGTGGCTTCCACCAGCTTGACCCGACCCTCCTCACCAAAGGCGGAGGTACCGGCGGGACTCAGGGAGAGAACCGCCACGGGCCGCACCTTGGGGGCCGCCAGCAGGACGGACATGGCCCCCACGGAGGAACCGGCGAAGCCCAGCAGCCTTCCCTGGATGCCAGGCTGCTTGCGCACCCAGGCCGCGGCCAGGGCCAGATCGGCGGGGATCTGATCAAAGCCCACCTTCTTGGCATCCTCCATGAACTTGCCTTCCGCCTTCACCTGGGCGCCAGCCTTGTCCGTGCTTGCCCCATGGCCCCGGAGGTCCAGGGCCAGGGTGGCGAGACCCCGGGCGTGGAGTTCTGCCACCAGGGGTCCCCACCCCTTTCGGGTCTGCATGAATTCGTGGGCCAGGATCACCACGGGCTTGCGGCCCTTGCCCTCGGGGATCACCAGGGTGCCCTTCAGGGTGTAGCCATCGGGCGTCTTGAGCACCATTTCCCGCTCCTGGGACGCGGCGGACAACAGGGCGGGAAGGGCGAGGCAAAGGGACCAGCGGCGCATGGGTGCTCCTTCTGGGAGGGTTGGCCCGAGGGCCAGGGGTTCACTTCTTTTTCTTCTTGCCTTTGTGCTTTTCAGAACCGAAGACCTTGGCGAAGAAGCCCTCCTCTTCGGAGCCCTCCTCGGGGAGCATGGTCTCGAGCAGCTCGCGCACCAGTTCCTCTTGTTCCGAACTGAGCTTGCGGGGCACCTCCACCCCCACGTGGAGGTAGAGATCACCCCTGCCCGTACCCCGGAGGCGAGGCACCCCGGCATTGGGCACCTTGATCACGGCATCGGAAGGGGTTCCCGTGGAGAAGCGCACACGCTCCTTCCCGTAGAGGGTCTCCAGGGGCAGGTCGCCACCCAGCACCAGCAAGGGCCAGGGGACGGGCAGCTTCCGGTGGAGGTCAAATCCATCCCGCTCGTAGGTGGGATCGGGCTCCACATCGAAAAGGATGTAAAGGTCACCCGGAGGCCCGCCGCCCCGACCCCCTTCGCCCTCACGCTCGATGCGCAGGCGCTGGCCACGGTCGATCCCGGCCGGAATCTTGAACTTGACCTTGGCCCGGCGGTTCACCCGACCCTCCCCGCGGCAAACGGAACAGGGACTGGGGATCACCTTCCCCCGTCCTTCGCATCTGGGACAGGCCACGGCCATCTGGAGGAAGCCCTGGCGCATGGCCACCTGACCGGCTCCACGGCACTGCGGACAGGTCTGGACCTGGGTGCCCGAGGCGGCGCCGCTGCCCCGGCACTCGTCGCAGCGCTCCAGGCGCGGCACTTCGATCTCCCGCACATCCACCCCAAAGACCGCCTCCTTGAAGGGGAGGCGAAGGGTGTACTGCAGATCCGAGCCCGCCTCGGCCCCGCCGCTGCGCCGCCGGGACCCGCCCCCGAAAAGGTCCCCGAAGAGTCCTCCCCCGAAGAAGCTGCCCAGGATGTCTTCGAATCCGGAGAAGGCGTTGGGGTCGAACTGGAAGCCCCCTCCGCCGGAGCCCCCCAGGCCCGCATGGCCGAACTGGTCGTACTTCGACCGCTTCTCGCCATCACTCAGGACGGCGTAGGCCTCGGCGGCCTCCTTGAACTTCTCCTCCGCCGCCTTGTCCCCAGGGTTCTGGTCCGGGTGGTACTGCATGGCCAGCTTGCGGTAGGACTTCTTGATGTCATCCACGGAGGCTTCCCGCCCCACGCCCAGGATCTCGTAGTAGTCGCGCTTCGTCATTGGCCCAGTCTAGCAGGAGCCGACGGGGACCTAGGAGGGCGTGGTGCCCCCATCCAACTGGCTCATCATGGCTTCGCTGGCCGCCAGCACCGCATTGGTCAGCAGTTTCTGGACATCCAGGATCTTGACCTCCAGGGCCCGGAGCTGGGCGGCGTCCTTGGCGGCCACGGCGGTCCGAGCGGTGTTGAGGGTGTCCCTTACCAGGGTCTGCTGGTCCTGGGGCAGGAACTTCCCGCACTCCACGAAGCTCTTGTCGCAGGA
>CAZPUI010000694.1:0-3148 GCA_964589695.1 uncultured Solibacteraceae bacterium
ATGGGAAATGGCTCCTGATCAGCTTCAACACGGGGTTGGGCTGGATGCGGGATGTGGGACTGCTGGCGGCGGATGGCAGCGGCAAGCTGGTCAACCTCACCCGCAGTGGCCACCACGATGGCCAACCCCAGTTCTCCGCCGATGGCTCGATGATCTATTGGGCCAGCGACCGGGATGGGCACCGGGATGTGCGGGGCGGCGGCACCACCCAGGACATTTACGGGATCTTCCTCACCAAGGCGGCCTGGGATCGCTTCCAGCTGTCCAAGGAGGACTTTGCCCTGCTGAAGGCGAAGGAGGAGAAGGAGGCCAAGGAGAAACCCAAGGGGGCCGACAAGGATGCGGACACCAAGAAGGAGGCCCCTTCGGAAATGAAAGTCGACTGGGAGGGACTGGAGGACCGCAAGGCGCGGCTCACCCTGCACACCGCCGAGGTTGCGGCGGCGCGGCTCTCCAAGGCCGGGGACAAGCTCTTCTACTTGGCCCGCTTCGAGAAGGGCCATGACCTGTGGGTCTCGGACCTCCGCAGCCGCGACACCAAGCTGCTGGCCAAACTGGAGGGCCGGGCCGCGGGCCTGGAGCGCACCGTGGATGGGAAGTCCCTCTTCGTGCTATCCGACGGCCGGATCTCCAAGTTCGATGCCGAATCCGGCAAGCGCGAGTCCGTGACCATCAACGGCGAGATGGTGCTGCGCCCCGCAGAGGAGCGCGCCTACATCTACGACCACGCCTGGCGCCAGGCGGGAAAGAAGTTCTACGTGGAGGACCTCCACGGCGTGGACTGGGCCTTCTACCGGGAGGCCTACCGGAAGTTCCTGCCCCACATCCAGAACAACCACGACTTCGCGGAGCTCCTGAGCGAGCTGCTCGGGGAGCTGAACGCCTCCCACACCGGGGGCCGCTATGCGGCTCCCCAGGTCAACACCGATGCCACCGCCAGCCTGGGCCTCTTCCTGGATGCGACCCCCAAGGGCCTCGTGGTGGCGGAAGTCCTGAAGGAGGGCCCCATGGACCGCGCCACCCGCCGCGTGAAGCCCGGGGACCTGCTCACGGCCATCGACGGCGTGCCCCTCAGTGCGGGGCAGGATCCCGCCGTCCTCCTGAACCGCAAGGCGGGGCATCCCACCCTGCTCGGCTTCCAGGATGCCAAGGGGGAGCGCTGGGACGAGTCCATGAAGCCCATCACCCTGGGTCAAGAAAACCAGTTGCTCTACCGCCGTTGGGTGGAGCGCGGCCGGGCCCTGGTGGAGAGGCTTAGCGGCGGCAGGCTGGGCTACGTGCACGTCCGGGGCATGGACGATGGCAGCATGCGCGTGGTGATGGACGAGGTCATGGGTCGGCACCTTCACAAGGAGGCCCTGGTGGTGGACACCCGCTTCAATGGCGGTGGCAACCTCCACGAGCAGCTCTCGGACTTCCTCTCCGGTAAGAAGTACTTCGATGTCATTCCCCGGGGCCAGGCCTATGGCTTCCAGCCCCTGGGCAAGTGGAACAAGCCCTCCATCGTCGTCATGGGCGAAGGCAACTACTCCGACGCCCACCTCTTTCCCGTGGCCTACAAGCTCAAGGGCCTCGGCAGGACCGTGGGCATGCCCGTACCCGGCACGGGCACCTTCGTGTGGTGGGAGACCCAGATCGATCCCACCCTCGTGTTCGGCATCCCCCAGGGAGGCTGGCGCACACCGGACGGCAAGTTCTGCGAGAACACCCAGCTGGAGCCTGATCTCAGGGTGGTCAACACCCCCGAATCCTTGGCCGAAGGTCGGGATCTTCAGCTGGAAGCCGCGGTCCAGGCCCTGCTGAAGGACCTGAAGCGCTAGGACACAACCTCCACTCCGGGGCCGGTATAAAAAGGGCTCCCAAAATTGAATCTGAGACGCGGAGATCCCAGCGCCGCCCCCGGCCGCAACGAAAGAGCAGGCTAAACACGGAGATGCCACGCATGCGTGGCATGGGGACACGGAGATGGGCACGGAGAAAAGAATTCTGTCATTCGCGGAACCCGGCTTCCTTGCCGCACGCCCCGCGCTAGCGGGCAGGCCTGGAAGCCTTTGGACGCTTGCCTCGAAAAACTATTCACACGGATCTGCCGTGCCGTGTAACTCCTTACACCCTCCAAAAAGTCCCCGTGCTTTCTCCGTGTCCTCCGTGTCCTCCGTGTTTAAATTCTTGAAAATACGAACGTTGCCAGGATATCAAACTCCGATTCTTTGCACGGAAACAAGAAGTTGAAGGTTAGAAGTACGGAGAAGTGCCAGAGAACGCCGAGAATGTCACGCATGCGTGGCATCTCGGGATCATTGCTCAAGGCGTCCTTCGCATCACGGATGTGTCCCCGAAGTCGCAGCCATGCGATGGAAAAAGCCATCGGCATGCCCTCATCCAGCGTCTACCCCGCGCGGGCCGCGTCTCCGTTTTCCGCCCAAATCGCCGCGGCCTGAGAACTTCTGCACGTTACCGCATGAATTCAGAGTCGACCCGCCGCCAGCCCCGGCAGCCCCAGGAGGGCCCGTACCCTGGGCACGGCGGTGCGGCTCACGGGCAGGTCCAGCCCCCCCTGCACCCGCACCTCGCCTCGCCCGCCCAGCAGGGGTTTGAAGGCCAGCACCAGGGCGGGTCGGAGCAGGAGATGGCGCTGGATACGGGCGAAGGTCTCCTCGGGGAAGGCGTTCTCCACCTCGCTCAGGGTGGTCCAGGTGGTGCGGTAGCGCGAACCCCCTGCCACGGCGTAGACCATCTCGTCCTCCACTTCGAAGTGGGTGACCTTGCGCAGGTCCAGGAACACGAAGCCCTCCCCCGCCCGCACGGGGAATCGGTCCCCTTGCAGGAGCTGGCTGTACTCTCCGGCCTTGCGGCGGGGCACCTGGTGCGCCTCCAGGCGCTCCAGGGTGCGCTGGAGCCGCTCTTCCGCCACGGGCTTCAGCAGGTAGTCCACCGCCGCCGCTTCGAAGGCCTGCAGGGTGTAGTGGACATGGGCCGTCACGAAGACCGTGGGAGGGGGGTCCGGAATCTCCGCCAGGGCCTCCAGCCCCGTGAGGCCCGGCATCTGGATGTCCAGGACCAGGGCATCAGCCGTGTGTCCCTCCCGGAACCAGGCGATGAGTTCCTCGCCGCCGGGGCATGCCGCCACGACCTCGCAGCCGGGCGC